>CAYZWD010000118.1:0-4018 GCA_964482115.1 uncultured Acidiphilium sp.
CGCGAACAGCCGTAATATGAAATTTGTTTCATATTCGCGTTTTATATTAGCACTTTTAAAAACGCTTGTCAAGCAAAAATATGAATGTTTTTTCATATTCTTATATTTTTTTGTTGCAATTTTTTTTTATTTGATTTAGAATATATATAAAGATAATAAAAACCGCTAAAATTATTTAAAATATATTACCGATGCCAAAAATGCAAATACAACGTTGATAATAACGTGCGTTATAATAAAACCGTAATAACGTGGTAGAGGGGTAAAGTAAATGAAAAACGACGTGCGCGAGCCTAAGCAAGAGCGCTCAATCGAAAAAAAGAACAAAATAATTCAAGCCGGCTACGAGCTTTTTTCAGAGGCGGGGTATTACGGGACTAACACGCAAGAAATAGCTAAGCGCGCGGGCGTTTCAACCGGTATAGTTTACGGCTATTTTAAAGATAAGCGCGATATTTTAATTTGCGTTTTAAACATTTATATAGAGCGCGTGTCTAAGCCGCTTATGGATATTATGCAAGATTTGCGCGCCCCGCTCGATTTTAAAAAAGCCGCATCTTCGGTAGTGCAAAAAACTATAGAAATGCACACCGAAAACGCAAAGCTTCACAACGCCCTGCATTCGCTTTCCGCTACGGACGAGCTGGTGCAAAACGAGTTTATCGCGCTGGAAACCCGCATAACCGAAAGAATATCTTGCCGCTTAAAAGAACTGGGCGTGCCCGAAAAAGCGCTTATCGAAAAAGTTCATATCGCTATGAATTTAGTGCAGTCTTTTGCGCACGAATACGTTTTCGATAACCACGAATATATAAATTATTCGGTCATGCGTGAAATAGTAATAGTCTCGGTTGCTAAAATGTTTGAATAAGCGCAGAGTTTTTTAAAAGTTATTAAAATATTAAACCGCACTTTAAGATTTTTTTAATTTTAGCAGGGATTTTATCCCGATAAGCGTGATTTAAGCGGATAAGTTTTTTTATAATAAATAGGAGTTTTATGCAAAAACCAAGGTTTTGTTTTTTAGGCGACAGCATTACATGCGGATTAGAAGCGAAAGATAACGAGCGTTATTATAACGTGGTTGCACGGAATTTTAACGCGCAGCCCGTTTCGTTCGGCGTTAGCGGAGCGAAAAGCGTCGATTTACTTGCCCAAATACAAAAAATGCACGAATCTTTCGGCAAAGACGTAGACGCGATATTTATATTGATAGGAACTAACGATTATTGCGCGGGCGTGCCGATAGGTCGGTTTTTTAGCGAAAAACAAGCAACCGTGGTTTGCGCTTACGACGAAAAAGGCAATCCGATTGCTGAAAAAACCTTAAAAAAGCGCGAATTTATTACCGACGAAACCACTTTTTGCGGCAGATTAAACGCAGTTTTTTCCCGCCTAAAAGCGCTGTATCCGCTAACGCCGATGGTTATAATAACGCCTCCGCATCGCGCGTACGCTAATTTCGGCGGCGATAACGTGCAGTACGACGAGCTTTACGCAAACGATATAGGCGAATATTTTGAAACTTACGTCGCCGCGCTTAAACAGTGCGCGGATATTTGGTCCGTGCCGGTTATAGACGTTTACCGCGAAAGCGGCTTGTTTCCGTTAAACGACGATAACGCGCGCGCGTATTTTTCAAACGAAAAAACCGATAGGCTTCATCCCAACGCCGCGGGGCATGCCGTTATCGCGCGGAGCGTTATCAGATATATTAAGTCGTTATAAACGAACCGCGTTAAAAAACTCTTTAAAAAACAAAAGCTCGGAAAAAAATCCGAGCTTTTAATTTTTGCCGTAAAACTTATTAAATAATAAACGGTTTTTATACGTCGTTAGTCGGCTTGTTCGGCGCTAACTTTTTTAATGCCCCAAACGTGTTGGGTGATAGCCGAACCGTTTTCGTAATATTTAACGGTAACGGTTAAATAGTCGCCGTCAACTTCTATTTCCGCCCAAGAAGAAGCTTTAGAACCGCCGTAATAACCGTAAAGCGACTTATCCGCTTCGCTAACCATAATCTCGCCGCTGCTTTTCGCTTGGTTGCCCGCGGGGCCGTTCATAAGGTAAATAGCACCGTCGGGGTTAACCGAATAGTCTATTCCGTTTTCGTTAACTATTACTTCTTCGCTTGCGGTAAAGGCGTCGTTTATAGGGTGCGTGCGCGAAATCATATGGTCGTGACCTTGTAAAACTAAGTCGACGCCTTTTTGTGCGAACAAGCGGGTTAGTTGTTGTTTTAACGCTTGCGCAATTTGATTTCTGCCGCTTTGCGAGCCCCATTTACCTACCGAATACATGGGGTTATGCATGCTTACTATCGTCCATTTTTGCGTTTTGTTATCCAGTTCGTTGTTTAGCCAAGTGAGCTGTTCGGTAGTAAGTTTATCGCTAGATAAAAGGTTGGTGTTAAGCATAATGAACTTAACGTCGCCGAAAACGAACGAATAAAAGAAGCCTAAGCTAACGTCTTTTTGTTCGGGAATGCTATAGTTAAAGTGGTTTATCGTCGTGTTATACGCGCTACTTGCGTGGTCGGAATAAGTCGTTTCGTGATTACCCGAAATAGCCATAATCGGCGTGCGGTTAAGCGAAGAATAGTTTTCGTTAAGCATAGACGACCAATAGTTTTCGTATTTGCCGTATTCAACTACGTCGCCGGTGTGTAAAACGAAGCTAGTGGCGCTATCCATCGTGCCTAAAACGTTTGCAAAACCCGCGCCCGTGCCTGCGCCTTTGTTGGTGAGGTCGCCGTCGTCGGTTTGCGAATCGCTTACGTGCACGAACTTAAAGCTTTGCGCGTTAGGATTTACCGCGGAAAAGGTTGCGGGCTCGGTGCTTACGCCTAAATATTCGTCGGTTAAAACGTAGGTGTAAGTTTTGCCCGCGGTTAACGTTACTTGCGCCTTGTTAACGTAAAAATCGCACTCTTCGTATATTAGCGATTGGCTTAAAAAGTAGCTTTGAGCGGTGGTTACGCTAACCGAAACGGTTTGATATTCGCTAAGCATTTGCGCGCCTTCGCAAATTTTAAGCTTGGGGCGGGCGGGTTCTTCGGCGGTGTTCCACGTAAACCCGTAAGTGCAAGTAGCCGCGTCGTAAAGCGAAAGGGTAAGCGCGTTTTGCGCATAACCCGTTTTATCGGTTATATTCTCGTATTCGGCAAGAGTTTTTCCGACGGTGAAGGTTGCCGGGGCGGAAGTATCGTCCGCTTTGCCGCACACGCACGACTTTTTATAAGTTAAAGGCGCGGTTTTGGTCGCCTCTGCAAAAACGTAATTTTCGCCGCGCACTTCTTGGTCGTAAACGTGCAATCTTAAAGGCAAGGTTAAATCGCTTTCGTTAACGGCGTTAAGGGTTTCGCCCTCTTTTATAAGCAGCTTGCCGCAACTAGAGCAAATATAATGCGCTTTAACGCCGTTTTTGGTGCAAGTGCTTGCAACTTCGGCAACTAAATCGTCGTTTCCGGCAGAGTGGTGTTTTGCAATAGTAACGTCTGCAACCGAAGTTTCAACGTATTTGCCCTTTTGCATTAAAAACAGCTTGTCGCATTTGCCGCATTCGTAGTGGGTAGAAACGCCGTCCTCGTCGCAAGTGGCAAGCTTGCCGTTTACTTTTACGTATTCGTGCTCGCATTTAACGGACGGTTCGCCCGAAGAAGAGCCGCCGTTCCCGCCGTTTCCGCCGTTTCCGCACGCCGCTTGGGCAAAGCTAAGCGTTAGCGCTAAAATTAGCGCGGTTAGGGTTTTAAGGTTCTTTTTCATAAATTTTCTCCTTTAATCGTTATAAACGCGATTATATAAACGATAAACAAACGCGAATATATAACGTTCTTTTATTAAGTAAACTCTTTAGCCGCTTTTTTGTTCTTTTTGCCGCTACCGCGTTAAAAACGCTTTTAAAAACAGCTCCATAACGGCTAGCCGCTCGGTTCCGCGCAAAATGCAAGAGTGTTCGGCATTGACGCAAAATGAATATTTTTTGATATTTTTAGGCTTGCAATATATAATTTATAGTG
>CAYZWD010000119.1:0-3925 GCA_964482115.1 uncultured Acidiphilium sp.
GCAACGATAGCAAAGGAAATAACGCCTGAAAACGCTGAGATAATCGGCAAAATCGTTGAATTGATAACTTACGTAATCGATGATGAGAGCACGTTTAGCGCATTTGACATAAACAAAGACGCGGAAATCGGCTTAATAATCGATAAAGCAAAAACGATTACCGACGAATGCGGATTAAGCGGCGTTGCGGTACTCGATAGGTTTTACACTCTTGCAAAGGTTGCAATCGGCGGCGAAGACGCAAAGGGCAACAAGAGCACGCTCGGAAAGCCTTTCTTCGACTTTGACGGATTGATGGCTGAAACCACCACGACCGAAAAGATTATCGGCGTTGCGGCGGTAGCAGCCGTTGCGGTAACGATGTATTTCGTAGCCAACGACAAACTCGTTGAAATCGTTGGTAGCGTACTTGGCGAAAACGATACTTTGGGTGAGCTTATAGCCGAACCCTTAGGGTTTACGAAGAGTGCAAGCTCTTACACGTTCGAAGGCAGCGAAAATCCGCTTGCTAGCGCGATATTCGAGCTTAAGGTTACCGATTTGATAACCAAGGGTTACGACTTTAGTGCGCTTTACAACGACAAGCTCGAACCCGAGCTTACTATGAAAAACGTTGCGCTTGTAGCTAAAGCGGTTAACGTTAAATACGACACTAACAAATACGGCTTAGCCGTGGGCAACGAATTGCTCGAGCAGATAGTTGCACTCTACGGCGACAGCAAGGTTGCCTCCGTAGCGACCACCAGCGGCGAATTATACGTTAAAGACGTAGTTGCCTCGCTAGAAGAGGTCGTAAAGGCTGCGTTCGACGACGCAAGCGTTCAACTTAAGATAGAGCATGTAGGAACTCTCGTAGCAAACCTGTTATACGGTCAGATGAAGAACGTAGATCTTGCACGCGACACCTTAACGGTTAGTACGCTTTGCGGCGACGTATACGTAATAATAACCGATTACGTTGAAAACGATCAGGTTAACGAGATTATTAAGTCTGCACTAGACGAAATAAGCACGTTGCTCGGCTCGGCCACGATAAACACGTTTGACGAAAAGGCAAACGCGGTAACGATGGATGAAGTCGTTCAATCGGTAGCCAACGTCGTTGACGACGCAACGAAGGCAAAGCACACCGCAAAGATTCAACATGTTGCCGATCTTGCAATACATGCGGTTGCGGGCACGTTAAAAGCGCCCGCGCCCGAAAAACAATTAGGCATACCCACCGTAATTAACGACTTAAGAGTTATATTCGGCGACTACCGCGGCGAAAACGCAGCGCTTGAAAAGGTTGACTTCGCGTTAGGCGAAATAGCTAAGCTTTACACTTACGAGGCAACCGAGGGCGGCGCAACCGTTACAAAAGAGCGGTACGTACAAGACGTAGCTCAAGCCACCTTAGATATTGAATTAGACGACGTAGTAGACGCGGTTGAGGCGATAACCGAACACGTAATCGGTAGTTCTTCGTTCAGCTCGCTAGACTTAGGCAGATACTTCGATATTATAGGTATAGCGGTAAGCGGCACGATAGGCAAGCCCGAATTCTCGTTCGAGGCGGCGTGGAACGACGACAGACTCACCCAAACCGACAAAATAGTTATAATAGCCACGGCTGCGGGCGTAGGAGTGTTCGCATACTTTGCTATGAACGACGCGCTAGTTTCGCTTGCAGAAAAAGCGTTCGGCGATAAGACTATCGGCGAGGTAGCGGGCGGAGCGCTCGGCTACACGCAAAACGCCGGCGGCGATTGGGTAGTAAACGGCATAATCAACGCGCTCACTAACGAAATCTTTAAGGTAAAGGTTAAAACGTTCTTGAATCGTAGCGAATACGATATTATCGCGAACGTTAAATCCCACGTAAGCTTAGGCAACTTGCTAGGCATAGCGGCGCCTACGATAGACGGAATAAACGGGGCGCTTCCCGAATATACCGACGCGGCGGGCGCAAAAGCTAAGTTGGCACTAACCAAAAACGCATACGGCGAATGGACGCTCGGGCTTAACGAGTTAGAAAACGTTATCGTATTGCTTCTCAACACGACTTACGTCGAAATAGAGGAATATGCGAAAGCGGCTGATAAATCGGCAAGCACGCTCGGCGCGAAGATCGATTCGCTTTCGATATCCGACCTTGGCATCGGGTTTGCGATAAGCACGCTTGCGACGGCAGACACGGCGACCAAATTGGGTATCGACCTCATAGCCGAATACAACCCGTCAACAAAGACGTGGAAGTATAAAGCTAAGTCGAGCGATTCTGCAAAGGGCACTTATGCGACCGTTTGCAACGTATTGTTCAGAATGACGGTTAAAGAGCTACGCGACGTTATGAAAGGCAGCGGTGTTAAGGGCTTAGTTCGCACATGGCTAACGAGCCTCACGTTCGGCGACTTCTTGGGCGATTCTATGATGGCGCTTCAAAAAACCAGCATGAGTTCGTACTTACACTCTATGAAGGTTGAATACGTAAGCGGCGCGTGGGTAGCGGACGGTCGTTATAAAACGATAACTTCTAACCTACTCAATATGGTTATATACGACGCGCTCTCGCACCTCAAGGTAAGCACCGACGACTTGCTCAAGGCGATTCTAAAAGACGTTCGCGCAGGCGAAGTGTTTGGCAGAGTTATGAACGTAACGACAACCGGCGAGGTTGAATGGTACGACGAGGACGGCAACAAGATAGACTTTAACGCAATGAGTCGCGGAAACCTCAATAAGATTATAAGCGATATCGTAATATCCGACTTGATCGATAACGGTTACGATTTGAGCTATATAATCGACGACCTCTACATAGGCGAAATCATGGATTACGTCTACGATTACGAGGCGGACGCGAAAGGTACGTTCGTTAAAGACGCAGAGGGCAATTACGTCGCCGCCACGGCAGACACGCCCGCAAGCGAACAGCGTTATAAACGCGTTTGGTTCACCAAAGCCGGCGATAAGGTTACCGACACTATGACCAACATAGTTCTCGACTACACCGTTAAAGAGCTTGCTAGCGGCAACATAACCGACGACCTTAAGAATAAGCTGGATACCGTTCCCGTTAACGAATTCTTCGGCGAATATAACGACGAAGGAAACGAAATATTCCACGTTTTAACCGAAGAACAGTATAACGCGGCAACGCTAGGCAGCTTATCTGAAGACTTGTACGACGCAATGGAAGTTGCAAGCTTGCAGACCTTCGTTGATATGGGCTTGATAGAGGCTAAGATGTTCGAGGCGGGGCAACCCTTGTCTATCCTAGTAGGCTACGGCGGCGGAACGGGCGTTGAAAAAGTAACGCTAAGCAATCTTGACGACGCCGTTAAAGAAAGCTTTAGCTCCGCTACGATGGAAACGCTTATGGATATAGGCGTAATCAGCTTGAGTGAGGAGCAAATCGAAAAGCTCAACAATCATTTCTTAGGCTGGGAGAGCATGCCTATCGGTACGTTGCTAGGTAATATACTCAATGCAATTCCGTAAGAAAAGCAAAAACGGTTAAACTAGAAAAACGGCAAAAGCCTTGCCCGCCTTAGGGCGGGTAGGGCATGCGCCGCTTAAAGGTTTGTTAAACGCGCTAAAAAGCGTTGACAAACTGTTAAAATTGTGCTAAAATAGCTTGCACAAGTAAAAAAGCTTGTGTAAAAGCGCCTAGGCGTGCGCAAAAATCGCCTAAAAACCTTGCTTGCGGGGATAGTAAAACGAATTAAACGCAAGCCGATTAAGTCCGGGAGGTAAAAAAATTATGACGAAGTACGAAATGCTGTACATTTTGTCCGCTAAACTCGACGACGAGGCGAAAGAGGCAATCGTTGCCAAATTCGAAAACGTGGTCGTAAACGGCGGCGGAGCGGTTGAAAAAACCGACAAATGGGGCGTAAGAAAACTCGCGTATTCTATCAACTACGAAAACGACGGTTACTAT
>CAYZWD010000120.1:0-3925 GCA_964482115.1 uncultured Acidiphilium sp.
GTTCAAAATAGCTCTCATAACTGTCCCAGAGCTTAATATAACTTTTAGCCATCAGTTACTCCTCGTTTATCTTCTCAAGCTCTTTTAGACCAACAGGAAGATAACCGCTGCTTCATTTTATTTTGAAGAAAACTTCAGCATAACCCATTTTAGATATGTATTCTACCGTTCTTCCCATTTTATAGTTTAGGGTCACACGATTACCTTCCTTAAAAATTGCTACATCATTGGACTCACCGCCATTAAACATATTTTTTGTCTTACACCATCACTCGATCCGGTCATAAATCTCACCGTTGTACCAAAACGGCGCGGCGCAAGTATCGACTGCACTGATCACTGCATCAATATCTTCGAACGGAAATCTTTTGATGTTTAATTCAGAGGCGGGAAAATCCGGGAAATCGACAGCTTCCTCGTCGTCTAGGCAATAATCTTCCTTATATTCGTCCGCAGATGCCCATGTAGAATAGACATTCGTATACACCATCTCTTCACACAGGTCAATAAGCAGATTGCCTTCCGCCCATCCCAAAGATTGATCCATGCCATTTTCCGAAATATCAACAAGACCATCATTTCTGCTAATATCTTCTCGGAACTCTTCATTCGGGAACATCTTCTTTACTTCATCCATGCTAGTGCGGCACACGCCACCGCCTTCAGACTCACAGAACCGGATAACTTTTAAGATAACCTCTTTATTCGTTTTGCAATCCTGAAGTTCCAAATCAATAAACTTTTTTGCGTCATACAGAGTAGACATCGTGTAAGCGTCCCAGTGATAATACACAGTGCAGATAGTCTCGCCGAAACCTTTCACTTCAACAACAAGTCTCTGACCCATAAACTATTCTCCTTTCAAATCATTAAAGTCCATGTGTCTTTCTAATCTCATCGGAAAGCACGCAGCTACAATTGTTTACTTCCGTATTAGTTCTGATTGGAAAAACCAGGCCAACAGTTATCGCATCTTTGATGACAGGATCATCCGAAAAAACGATTGGAGCGATGGAGTTCTTACCAAAGAGATGCCATTTATATTTAGAACTAAAAATACTCTCATAAGCCGTATCGATCAGAGCATAGCAGCCTTTGTTTCCATCAATCGCAAAGAGTCTGGATTCAAACGCCCTCTTGGGTGCGGCCATGTCTACCTTCCAATTGGTTCTAATCGCTTCCCTATTGGAAGATGCAATCATGCTGTCAATTGGATTAAGATAGCCTGGCTCGTGCAGCGTAAGTTCTTTATTGTAGATGGAAAACGACTCTTCAAAATATGTATCCGGAATGAACCCGACCAAGCTTTTGATACCCTCTTTGATTGTCTCAATTACAAGCGGATCCTTCGTTTTGATTGCGGCGTACCCACCGATGATGAATAAGACACTATCATCGAACTTCGCATAAGCAGACCTGTTCTTAGTCACGAGCTTTAATGCTTTCTTCAGAGCACTGATATCAATACGGCAGTCAAGTTTCATGTTTATTCTCCTTTTCGTTCGGCCTTATTCAGCATATTCTCAATCCTATCAACCAGATTCCAGAACTCGGAACCGTAAAGTCGAGCACAATTATCAGTCTCGCGACGGTCATCCTCTTCGTTCTTGTCTGCGCAAACAATCGTGATGTCTTTCTCGTCCAAAAGTTCTTCAAACAATTCTACGATGTTACAAGCAAATTCTCTCTTAACATCCATAATCAAACCACCTCATGCTGTTCAATCCAAAAACTATGACGATAATAGTTGCCGGAGCCATCACACGCCACATAAGCTTCAGTGCCACCGCACCATGTGTCTTCATTAGCCAAGGATTCAGGATCCTCGTCCACGCCCTGCCGCCAAAGCTCCTTCATCCGAGCAGTAATCTTATCATAGTCTTGTGACACCATCAGGATGTTTGCCTCAGCATAGATATCTGAACAGTCAACAACATCAAATAAAATAAATACTTTCATAATATTTTAACTCCTTCTATACAATCAAGCATTTTCAAAGACCCAACCAACGCCCTTGCTGTGATGTTTATCGATCCAATAAAACCAATCGTCTTCATCGAATACGCCAACCGGGAACCCACGAAACTTTTGATCGAGTATTGGGCAACCTGCTTCGTTCTCAACCCAACAGATATCTTCCATCTCGCGATAGAGCCGCTCAACGAACTTATCACAATCACTACTGTTTTTAAGAGCTTGCTTCATCATCGGAGTGTCGTGCCAATCTTTCATGACGGAACAAGCACAGTCATCACAACTAGACTGGGCACATCTATAGCATACAGAATACATACGACTACCTCACATCTTAAAAAATGATGGCGATTTCACGTCCGCCATCGCTATCATAGCAAACAACACACCACACACTCATTCTTTTGCCTCTGTATCCAAAATTTTAGTGGTACATTCCGTTACATCAAATCCCTGCCATTCAATAAAATATTCATAATTACTGACTTCAACCCGAATCCTGTCAGTATAATCTTCTGAAGTATTAGTTTCGGAAAATTCGATAAGCTCGTCGCGCTTTTTCTCTGCTTCTTTGCGAATATATTCGCGCGCTTCCTTTTTCGTTGCAAAAAAGCATGGAGTTTTAAGCCCATATTCATCCTCATAGCAGACAACACACCACATACTCATTACTTTTCATCCTCCCATAGATCCAACACGTTGTACTTTGCGGCAACTTTCTGTAACGGCATACTTGCACCAACTATATCGTTCAACTGATCGAGATTTGAGTCATCAATCTCAAAACTATCACAGATACAAATGGCATCTTTAACACCCCGGCGGGTATTAACCAGAACTCGATCGCACGCATTCAATTTTTTACCCGGCGGCACCTCAAACAAAAAATACTGACCACAAGAAAGATGCTTGACAAAAACCACATTCATACTTAGTCCTCCATCATATTCAGTTTATCTCTGATCTTCGCATTGCCGAGCTGCATTTTCTTGGGCTGTGCATCATCAATATCACACAACATATCATATAGATCGTGATTATGCTGCTCCCCTCTGTCAAAATATTTTCGACCAACAACTTCCCAGTTTTTGATAATGTACACACCATTATCTCCATTGCTGCAGTCCAAATGACAACACTTATCAATGCCGACGCTTAAACCATCGCCGCCAAAATAGTTAGCAATCACCTGGCACAGTCGTGCCCATCCGTAATTGTCGTATTCAGGACTGCGGAAATCCTGCATCTTACAATATGTCAGAAACGCCTCAACGCTATCTCGGCCGCCATTCCAGTGCAGATAAACACCGATATCGCTGCTATTCTTAACATTGATTGCCGTGCTGGTAGTAATAACTGCTCGATTGCCCATACTTTTATCTCCTTTTTTAATTCGAATATCCCCATAAAATATCTACGACGCTTGCGATTGTTTCTCTTGCATCATCTTTAACACTCTGAGGAATCAACGGATTGTTATTAACTTCCTCATTGAGCAACTCACACATATCAATGTAAGTCAGTTCACGCATCTGGCCGTTCTCGTCATAATATTTCATTCTTCGGTGCCTCCCCATTTTTCACCTTTATCTCCTTTTAATTTAAACAAGCGCTCCTTGAACTGGGCCTCTTGAAAAACCTTCAATTCCGTATTCCATTGTCTCGCTGTACTCATTCAACTCTTTGAAATCGGCAGAAAGACTCTCAAGAACATCGCTCAAAATATGTGCTACACATGCCGAACTAGTCAAATAGTTCTTCATAAGTTCGAATGTGTCAAAGTAACCTTGAAACGCCGTAGAATTTGCCCACCGATCAAAGGATGCAGAAGGTGCGGCTCGAACCAACCACCGATTCCCAGTCCCATCATGTGGAGCGACAACCTGACAATGAATCACATCGATGTCAATTTCCATAATTCCATCAAAAGTACGAGTGTCAGAATCGCTCA
>CAYZWD010000121.1:0-3876 GCA_964482115.1 uncultured Acidiphilium sp.
ATTTTAAATGGCTCAAACACAAAAAAAGCCTTCTCTCGTCTATCTTCGGGAGAGGCAATTTTCTACGATACTTCTAGCCGATATCCCGCGGCTAAGCGCGGCGAGGCGATGCTGCTAACGCACTTCGGCTCGCGAGCTAAAATCGCTAGCTCAAGATGACCGAGTAACGTATATTCTTTAGCCTTTCCGCATTTAGGAGAGTGCCGCGTTTGCGCTAAAAAATAAAAAAATTCAAACTTCAACTAAAGTTGAAGATTTATTGAAATAAAATTGAAAGTTTAAGTAGTAAAATAATATCGATTCAAATCGGAGGAATATAATGTATTTAGAAGATTATTTATGGTTTTTGGGCGCGATAGTGCTCTGCACCGTTTTTTCGTTTTTTGCAAGCGCTAAGGTTAACCGCGCTTTTGCAAAAAACAACGCTATAACGAACCGTTCGCGCATGACGGGGTACGACGCGACGGTTAGGCTACTGCGCTCTAACGGCGTTTACGACGTTTCGATAGGCAGAATACGCGGCAGCCTTACCGACCACTATAACCCCGCTAAAAGCGTAATAAATTTATCGGAATCGACCTACGGAAACGATTCGATTGCCGCGGTTGCCGTTGCTGCCCACGAAGCCGGGCACGTTATGCAAAACCAAAACGGCTATTTGCCTTATAAGTTGCGCGCGGCGTTAGTGCCGTTTGTAAACTTCGGCTCGCGCGCGGCAATGCCCTTAGTGCTAATAGGCGTGCTTATAGATTTTTTGAGCATGCAAGCAAGCTCTAACGTAGGGTTTTACGTAGCGCTTATAGGCGTGGTTTTATACGGACTTTCGCTTATTTTCGCGCTGGTTACTTTGCCCGTAGAGTTAGACGCAAGCCGCCGCGCTAAAAAAATGCTAGTTTCCGAAGGCGTTTTAACCACCGCCGAGCTTGACGGCGCAAGCGAGGTTTTATCCGCCGCGGCGCTTACCTACCTTGCCTCGCTTTTAACGTCGTTAGTATACTTTTTACGGTTTTTGGTTTACGTGCTTACCATATTCGGCAAAAGAAACGACCGCCGCTAAAAAACGGCAAAAGTGCCGCTATAAGCCCGCTAACGGCACTTTTACATATTCCAAAAGCTAAAAACGCTAAAAAACACGATTTTAAGTAAAAAATTTAATAAGTTAAGCTATAAGCCCGCTAACGGCACTTTCGCAAACGAACGCGCGGCTAGCGGTTATACGTAGCGCTTATTTTAAAAATATAACGAATATAATTTACAAAGGAAGTTTTTGACATGAATTACGTTGCACTTTACAACCCGCTGGCAGATAACGGAAACGGCAAACAAAACGCAGAAAACCTAAGAGTTCTTTACCCCGCGGACGACTTTAAATTCGTTGACGCTAGCAAAGTTAACAGCTATAACGACTTTTTCGAAAGCATTCCGCAAAGCGCCGGCGTTATTATTTGCGGCGGCGACGGAACGCTTAACCGCTTTATAAACTCTGCGCTAAGCGCACCCGTAAAACAAGAATTATTTTACTTTCCGTGCGGCAGCGGCAACGATTTTGCGCGCGAAGTAGGCACTAACGATAAGCTTATTCCGCTTACAAAATACCTAAAAAACCTACCCGCGGTTACCGTTAAGGGCAAAGATTATAAGTTTATAAACGGCGTTGGCTACGGAATAGACGGTTATTGCTGCGAAGAGGGCGACCGCTTGCGCGAACGCAATCCGCAAAAGAAAATAAACTATACTTCTATAGCGATAAAAGGCTTGCTGTTCCACTATAAACCCACCGACGCGGTTATTACCGTAGACGGAAAGCGATACGAATTTAAAAAAGTTTGGCTTGCGCCGATTATGCACGGTAAATATTACGGCGGCGGAATGATGCCCGCACCTAAACAAGAGCGCAACTCGGATAGCGGCGAAATATCGGTAATGGTTTTCCACGGCTCTAACAAATTAAAAACGCTTTGCATATTCCCCTCGATTTTTAAAGGCGAACACGTTAAAAGCGACAAATACGTTTGCGTGTTTAGCGGTAAACAAATCACCGTTGAATATAAAGATCCACGCCCCCTTCAAATTGACGGCGAAACCGTTAAAAACGTAACCGCATGCACCGTGAAAAGCGGAAAAGCTTAAACGCCTTTTGGGCAAATAGCGCGAATTTTTAATTTTTAAGCTGTTTTTAGCCGAAAACAGGCTGATTTTAGTCTATTTTCACCTCTTTTTCGTAATAGCGCCTAAAAAACTTTACAAACGCGCGATTATATGTTAAAATATTACCCGCTATATCGTTTTTAATTTTGCTAAAAACCGATATTTAACGTCGCTTATGCCGATCGTTAAACTATGACGGGCTTAGCTGAAATTCTAAATTGAATTCGATATAAGAAAATATTTTTATTTTAAGGAGTTTTATTTTAAAATGGACAACCCCGACCCCGAACCCGACGGTTTGGCGTTAACGATAGTTTTCATCGTTATACTCGTATTTCTTTCGGCGTTCTTTTCCGCAACGGAAACGGCGTTCAGCTCGGTTAACAAAACCAAGCTCAAAGTCAAAGCGCAAGACGGCAACAAGGCGGCGCAAAACGCCCTTGCCCTTTCTGAAAATTTTGACAAGTTGCTTTCCGCAATTCTTATAGGCAACAATATCGTAAACATTACCCTAACCGTTTTGTTCGATAGTATTTTCGATAATATCGTTCCTTCGCACCCCGCGTTAAGCGGCGTTATATCGGTTGCGGTTTCTACGATTATAGTGCTTACGTTCGGCGAAATAACGCCAAAAATGCTCGCGAAAGAAAATTCAGAGCGTTTATGCATGGTTTTCGGCTATCCCATTCGTTTCGTAATGGTAATTTTAACGCCGCTTTCGGTATTGTTCTCCGGCTTAAAGTTCTGCCTTAAAAAGTTGGTAAAGGGCGGCGAGGAAGAAAAAATTACCGAAGAAGAACTGCTTTCTATGGTCGAAGAGGCGCAAGAAGACGGTGCGCTCGACGAAAAAGAAAGTCAGCTTATATCCAGCGCGATCGAGTTTAACGACGCAGAGGTCGAAGATATTTTAGTGCCGCGCGTAAGCGTGGTTTCCGTTCCGCTTGACATGCCGATGGATAAAGTTAAAGCACTGTTTTTAGAGCATAACTTCTCGCGCATGCCCGTATACAACGGCACGATAGACCAAATTATCGGTATGATACATAATATCGACTTTTTTGCCGCGTTAGAGCGCGGCGAACGCTCGATAAAAAGTGCGATAACCCCCGTTGCCGTGGCTACGGAGCATATGAAAATTTCTACCTTGCTAAAATCGATGCAAGCGCAAAAAGTGCATATGGCTATAGTGGTTGACGAATACGGCGGAACTACCGGCATTGTTACCCTAGAAGATATTTTAGAAGAGCTGGTAGGCGAAATTTGGGACGAGCACGACGAAATTGTAAATTATTTTTCTAAGATAGACGACTCTACTTATATGGTAGACGGCAGAGCCGAGCTAGATAAATTTTTCGCGCTGTTCGGTTTAGGCGAAGACGAGGCTGAAAAGTTCGATTCGCAAACCGTAAGCGGTTGGGTTATAGAACAACTAGGCGTTATTCCTAAAAAATTCCAGTCGTTCGAATACGAAAACCTTACCGTTATAGTTAACCGACTAACCCAAAGGCGGGTGCTAGACGTTAAAGTTATTATTAAACCCGATGATTCAGCCGAAGAAACGGAACAATAAAACGGAACAATAATTTAACGGGCTTTTAAAAAAGCAAAAGGTAAACGGTTGCGCTTAAGCCGCCGCTTGCCTTTTTTAATAAATAGCATTCGCTTTAAAAATCGCTTTTTATATTTTTATTATTTTTTTCGGTTTTTATAAGTTATAACCGTTTATAA
>CAYZWD010000122.1:0-3841 GCA_964482115.1 uncultured Acidiphilium sp.
TTTGATCGGCACTTCCCGCCAAAAACAAAGCAAAAGCTGCCCGGGCAGCTTGACTAACATAATCCCCGATGGATTGCTGCGTGCAGTCCGTCGGGGATTATTATTTCATCGGCTTCAAGCCACTGTGCTGCACCTCAACAAGCTTTTCACGCATATCTCAACCTTTGCAGTGGTATAATTCTGTTAGAACAACGCTGTTGCAAAGGGGTGTGGCCATGAATATTCTGCTGATTAACCACTATGCCGGTGCGCCGGGGCTGGGGCGCGAGCTGCGGCCCTATTATTTAGCCAGGCACTGGCAACAGACGGGGCATAAGGTCACCATTGCGGCAGCCGACCACAGCCATCTGCGACACATTGACCCTGTTGCGGGCAAACAGCCGGAACTGCGCAGCATCAACGGGGTGGACTACCTCTTTTTTGCCACGCCCCGCTATAATGACACCATTGCAGGCCGCGGGCGCAACATTTCAGCCTTTGTGCTGGCGCTGTGGCAGCGGGCCGAAGGTTTGGCGCAGGAGTTTGTTCCTGATGTGGTGATTGCCCAGTCGGGCTATCCTTACGACTACTTTGCGGCCCGACGCATTGCCTCGTTTGCTGGGGCAAGGGTGGTGTTGGAGGTGCGTGACCTTTGGCCGCTGCATTTGCAGGAGCACTACCACTACCGCGAGGGACATCCGGCGGTGCGCTTTGCACGGCACGCGCTTGGACGGGCAGTGGCCGGGGCAAATCTGGTGGTACCGGTGCTGCCCCAGGGGCAGCGCTATCTGGCCGGGTTTGGCCTGCAGAAGGAAAAGTGTTGCACCATACCGGCCGGCATTGCAGCGCCAAAGGGGGGGAGTATGCCCGCCGGACGGGCAGAAAAGCTGCGTTGTTTTAAGCAAAACAGCCTGTTGGTGATGTACTGCGGCAACATTGGCGCCGACCACAACCTTTCGGCCTTTGTGCAAAGTGCGGGGCTACTGGACCAAAACTATAAACTGGTGCTGGTGGGCAACGGCGGCAACAAAATTACCCTGAAGCGCAGCGCCCGACAACAGGGGCTGGAAAATGTACTGTTTTTGGATGGAGTGCAGCCGGCACAGGTGCATGCCACGCTGCAAATGGCCGATCTGCTGTATTACCCGGTGGGGTCGCGGCAGCAAAACAGCTACGGCCTGGCTTCCTCCAAGCTGCTGGGGTATATGCTGGCGGGGCGGCCCATCATTTTGGATGGCAGTGCTGAACAAAACCCGGTGGAAGCATGTGGCTGCGGCGTGGTGCTGGGGGGCGGAGACCCTCAGCAGATCGCCGGCGCCATACGGCAGCTGGGCAGCATGGAGAAACACCAGCGCCAGCAAATGGGGCAGCAGGGGCGGCAGTATGTGCTGCAGCACCATGAATACAGTCTGTTGGCCGACCAGTATTTACAGCACCTGAAGCAGCTGGCGGAAGGCAAGGGCGGCGCAAAAATTTCTTGACGGCGCAGGTGGTACATTATACAATAAAGTGTACCCATTTTTCACAAAAAGGTTGTGACTTCTTTGATTTTGGCAATTGATATCGGCAACACAAATATGGAGTTCGGCGTTTACCGCGAAGATAAGATCCTGACTTCCTTCCGTGTGATTACCAACCGCGAGATCACCTCGGACGAGCTGGGGCTTACCCTGATGCAGTTTTTCAGCTTTAACAACATCGAACGCAGCCAAATTAAAGATGTGATCATTTCTTCGGTGGTGCCACAGGTGATGTATTCGGTCAACAATGCCATCAAAAAGTATTTGGACCGCACCGCGCTGGTGGCCAATGTGAATATGCCCATTGGCATCAAAAACTGCTACAGCAACCCGGCCGAGGTGGGAACCGACCGCCTGGTAAGTTCTTACGCCGCCGTCAAAAAGTACGGCGGGCCGCTGATTGTCATCGATTTTGGAACAGCAACGACCTTTGATGCTATCAACGACTGCGGCGAATATCTGGGCGGTGCCATCTATCCCGGCCTTAAAATTTCCATGGAGGCGCTGTTCAGCCGTACCGCCAAGCTGCCCCGGGTCGAAATTGCCGACCCCGGCTGTGTCATCGGCAAAAATACCGTTACCAGTATGCAAAGCGGTGTGCTGTTTGGCTATGTGGGCGCAGTGGAAAACATTGTGCGCCTGATGAAGCAGGACCTTGGGATGGAAACCAAGGTGATTGCCACCGGCGGCATGGCCTCGCTGATCAGCCGCCACGCCAGCAGCATTTGCAAGGTGGACCGTTCCATCATTCTGGACGGCCTGCTTATGATCTACAACGACTATATTACCGCACAAAAGGCGTAATAAAAATCCCCCCGCTATGCGGGGGGATTTTTATTTATCTTTTATCGGGTGGCCTTGATCAGCCGGATATCGTTGCCGGCAAAGGGCAGGGCAGAATAGGCGCACAAAATGCGGGAGGCAAGGCGTTCGGAATAGCGCTCCTGCAGCTCCTGAGGCGAAAGGTTGCTGCTGATGATGGTGCTGCGCCGTTCCAGCAGGCGGGTGTTGATGACCTGAAACAGGGTGGTGGCAGCCATCTGGCCGGCAAACTCGGTACCCAGGTCGTCCAGCACCAGCAGGTCGCAACTAAGGGCGCCCTGCACAAATTCGGCATCGCCGCCCAGGTCGCGGCCAAACTTGGCCCGCTCAGCCCGATCCACCAGGTCCTGTGCCGAGGCATAGGCCACGGCAGCCCCGGTTTGGGCCACGCGGTTGGCAATGGCCAGCGAAAGGTGGGTCTTGCCCAGGCCGGTGCGGCCGATAAACAGCAAGCTTTCACCCTCGCAGGGGAAGGCTTCGGCAAAGCTGCGGCATTTGTTCAGCACGGCCTGCATTTGCTGGCGGGGGGTAACGGGGCCTTCTCCGCTGGCGGGGTAAAGGCTAAGGTCAAAGCTTTCAAAGCTGTATTCTTCCAGATGCTCGGGGGCGGGC
Source organism: uncultured Acidiphilium sp. (assembly GCA_964482115.1). Taxonomy (GTDB): domain Bacteria; phylum Bacillota; class Clostridia; order Christensenellales; family Borkfalkiaceae; genus HGM11416. The sequence goes on from CAYZWD010000122.1 coordinate 2,934, forward strand.
AAGGCTTTGCTGGCCTCTTTGCGCATCAGGGCAGCAAGGCATTCGCACCGCTTGCCCTCCACATTGCCGGTGTCCTGGCACTTGGGGCAGGCAAAGGGCGGCTCCAGATAGTTGGCCGGCAGCCCCAGCTGTTTAAGGATGCTTTCCTGTTCCTGCTGCAGGGCCAGGTTGGCTTTTTGCAGCTCGGCCAATTTGGCGGTCAGATTGCCGCCGCCCAGGGCCAAACGTCCCAGCTGGGCCCCCTGGGCCGAAAGGCTGCGTTCAATTTCGCGCAGGCGGGGCACACGGGCAAACAGTTCTTCACGGCGGGCCTCGGCCAGGCTTAGGGCCTGGCTGCGCCTGCGTGAAAGCTGCCGCAGGGCAGCTTCGCAAACCTGAGCAGAATACATGGTCGGCAGCCTCCTTTTACTTAATGTTGCCAAGCTCAAAACGCTTGTTGATCAGATCAATATCATAGGAAGGTTTTTCTTCCGTTTTGCCGTTTTTGCGGTTTTGGTTGGATTTTTCAACCTCGGCAGGGGTAGTAAGGCCCTGCTGGTGCCAGTTTTGCATCATTTTGTCCATATAGGGGAAAGAGATCTTGCCGATGCTGTCCACCGTTTGGTCAAAGGCCAGGGCAATCAGCTCGTCGGTCATGGCGTATTCGTCAAACCAGCGGGCCACATGGGCCTTTTGGCTGGTGGTCAGATTGCGGTCGCGGATGCCCAAAATGGCTTTCACACGGCTTTCGCGGCTGTGGCTTTCCCGTAGGCGACAGATCTCGGCCTCGGCCTGTTCCACGGTGGCAATGCCCTTTTCCATCCAGCCGGCGGCGGTGGAACCGATGTAGTTCATGTTGGCCTTGCCGATGGAAACACAGTAGTTGACCAGGGTGAATATGTATTGGGGCGAAAGATGATATTCGCCGT
>CAYZWD010000123.1:0-3837 GCA_964482115.1 uncultured Acidiphilium sp.
TAAGGAGAAAAGATAATGGGTAAATCTATTAGAATTTGCATTATCGTGGCATGCGCGTTGCTTGCCGCGGTAGTCGTAACGTTTTTAATCGTTACGGCGCTAGGTAGTTATAGCGGTAGCGGGTCGGCAAATTATCAAACCAACGTTCATACTATAACGGAGGATTTTGGCGGTATATCTATAAAAACCACCACCGCAAACGTAAAAGTCGTTTATTCGCCCGAAGAAGTCGGCTCGGATAACGGCGGCTCTAACGGCGGTACGGATAACGCGGCGGCGGTTAGCGCGGCGGATGGCGAAGCGGGCGATGGCGGCGAATTTAGCGGCAAAGTCGTTTGTTACGAAAAGGAAAAGGCAAAACATCTTGTTCGCGTTCAAAACGGCGTTCTCGTTATAGAGCTGCAAGACGAGCGCTCTTGGTACGAGCAAGTCGGTTTAAATTTCGAAACGCCAAAAATAGCGGTGTATTTGCCTAAAAACGAATATTCCGCGCTTAAAGTAGAGGCAAGCACCGGCTCGGTCGAGGTGGGCGAAAAATTTAAATTTTCAAGCGCGGATATTGCGCTTACTACCGGCAATATAACGGCTAGCGGCGTTAGCGTGAGCGGCGGCGTAAGTCTTAGTTTAACCACGGGCAAAGCCGAGCTGAGCGATATTTCGTGCGGCAGCTTTACCGCAAGCGGCAAAACGGGCAACGTGCGGCTAAGCAACGTTACGGCAAGCGGTAAGCTTAGCGCCGAACTCACGACGGGCAGCCTAGTATTAACCGATATTTCTGTAGGCGATGCGGAATTAAAAACTTCTACGGGCGAAATTAGCGTTACTAACGCTAAAATCGGCGGCGGCGTTTCGTCAACCGTTACCACGGGTAAGGCTACGTTTAGCGGGGTTAGTTGCGGCGGCTTTTCGTCGGTCGGCACTACGGGCGGCGTAAAACTTACTAGCGTGATTGCAAGCGGTAAGCTTAGCGTAGAAAGGTCTACGGGCGGCGTTACTTTTGATAAGTCCGACGCCGACGAGATGTTTGTAAAAACCACCACGGGTAAGGTTAGCGGCACTTTGCTTAGCGAAAAAATAATTTTTGCAAGCAGTAATAGCGGTAAAATAAGCGTTCCGCAATGCTTAAGCGGCGGTAAGTGCGAAATTAAAACTACCACGGGCGATATAAATATTACTATAATCGGCTAGCTTGATTTTTGTTTTATAGAACGTAACGCGTCGATATTGCTATTATCGTTTTGCGCTAACCGTTTGCCGCTAAAGAGTTTTAAGCTAAATATAAACGATATTAAAAACTCACCTTTATCGGGTGAGTTTTTTAATGTTTTTCGCGGTGTTAGCTCGCCGTTTTATGGTTTTTTTAGTAAACCGTTTTAGGGTTGATTTTTTTGCGAAAGTGCCGTTAACGGGCTTATAGCCCCGCTTTTTATTTTTAAACGCTTAGGTTGTATTCGTATAGCGCCGCTTTTTTAATAAGCCACCTAAGTTCTTCGTTTAAAATTTCGGTTTGCTTGGGGGTTGAAAAATCGTTGGTCTTTAAACACAGCTCTAAATCGGTTAGTCGTTCGCGCTCGGTTTGGGTTAGAGGTTGTTTTTTTAATCCGTCGCACAGCGCGAAGACGTAGCCTAGGTTTAAATCGGGGCGAGTAGTTTTTGGGGCTTTTTCGTTTTTTATATAACAAAAATATCGCGGCGTATATTCGAAGTCGCTCGCCGCGTCACAATTTTTTCGGGCGTTTAGCGGAGGAACGGGCGCTTCGCAAATCACTCGGCGTGGCGCGACGAAATTGTTTTCGTCGGCTTTTTTATCCATCCGTTTAAGAACAGAGTTTTCAGCCGCAAGCATAAAATACAATACCAACAAGACCGCAAACTTTAAAAAGCAAAAAATATAGGCTTCCGTTGCCGTTTTAAAGTATTTTCCGCAAAAACTAAGCTCGCAAAAACAAATTAAAAGGTCTAAAAAAAAGCAAAAACTAAAAAATGAAAGAAGCCCGACGCAACTTGCTTTTCTTGCTTTAGGCAAGCAAAACCTTATCAGCATACTTATTCCGCCTATTATAATTGCCGCCGCAAACACGCTTAACGAAATAAAATATAAGTCAAGTTTTTGCGAAATCGCGCGCGCCGTAGGCAAAATTTGCTCTTCAAAAAAACTGAAAATCGAGTAAAGCGCACCGCTAAAGCCGCTTGCGTTAAAACCGCTCGTGCTAAAATTGCAGTTTAAAGCGTTTAAAAAATTAAAAATGTACATTGTTTACCTCGTTTTTAGTAACGGCGCGAGTTTGCCGTTTTGTAAAAAGTTATTTTTGCAAGCCGTTACGTTACAATAGTATTATTCCCAAAAAATAAAGTTTAAACCGCCGCAAAATAAAACGCCGTAAAAAACGGCGTAAAATGCGAAAAAAAACGGTAACGATTAAAACCGTTACCGAAATAAATAAGATATGCCGTTATATACCAAAGTCGGCGCTCTAACGGCTAAACAAGTCTATAATTCTGCGCGCAACGTAATCGCGGGGCTTGCGTTTTTTTCTAAACAGCGTGCTCACTATTATCATAGCTTGCATGGGCAGCATCACGAAGAACAGTTGCCATAAATTGTATTGCAATAGTTGCAAATAAACCGCCGTAATAATAGCCCAGCTGCAAACCGAAAGCGAAACCGCGTTTACCCACCGCACGTCGTCGTTGTATCTGTTGTAGCGGTGAACCAGCAGTGCGCAAGGCGCAAGCGCCCAAATAAAAATTTGCCAAAACACGTAGTTTTTGGTAATTTGCAACGCTACGAACGCGCTAACCGCAACGAAATAAACCGTGGTTATGCTAAGGCAAAGCGTAGCTATGTTGTTCACCTTGTCTCCGTCGTCGTCGCTAGCTTCGTCGGTTTTTATTTTGGCAACGGCGTTTTCGTTTAAAAAGTCGTCTACGGTAACGTTAAAAAAGTTGGCTAAATCGCTAAGCGCGCACACGTCCGGAACGGAAACGCCGTTTTCCCACTTGCTTATCGTTTTATCCGAATAGCCTATTTTTTCGCCCAGCTCCGATTGTTTTAAGCCCGCGGCTTTTCTTAGCTCGTTAAGGTTTTTTGCTACGTTTTTTTCAATTTCTGTATGCATGCATATAATTTTAGCATTAAAACGGCAAAAAGTCAAACGATTTTCTACCGTTCTCTAAAGGCGAGAACGCCGTTTTCCACGCACGAGAGAGCCGTAGAATAAAAATTTTTTACTTTTTTGCTCCGCCGCTTGCCAAATTTTAATTCGCTTGCTATACTTATTATAATGATAGCGGGCGGATAGTCGTTCGGCTTTAGTCGTTTAGCGTTCGGCTTTAGTCGTTTAGCGTTCGGCTTTTAGTGTAACGCGGTCTATTAGTTTTTTTAAAGAAGGAGAGGGAAAACGAATTTTACAGGTTTTTTTGCGGCGCGATTAAAAGGCGCTTTGCAAATATGTACGGAGAAATCAATGAAAAAAAGGTTTAACGAGAAAAAGATTTTTATTTTTTGGCGGTTAGTGCTTTCGGTTCTTTTGGTCGCGTCGCTTTTCGGGGCGGCGGCTTGCTCTTCGGAGGGCGGCTTTACGGTCGAGGCGGGCGCAGATAAAATAGTAACCGCGGGCGGCGGAGATCCGCAAAACTACGGCGCGGAATACGTTTTATATTCAACGCTGGGCAAGCTTTCGTCGCTCAATACGTTTGAAGAGGTTTGCGTTGGCGAAACGCGCGCTAAAAAGGGCGTAATAAACTACGTGCAAAAAATAAGTTCGCGCAGCTTAAAAAACGTAAACGAATTTTATTTTGAAAGCGATTCTACGTCTGCGTTGGTAACGTCTATGC
>CAYZWD010000124.1:0-3833 GCA_964482115.1 uncultured Acidiphilium sp.
GGGTTTCTATCGGGCACATTCTGCCGTAATGCGTATAGTGAACGTCGCGCACTTCGAAGGTGGCGCGCTCGCGGTTCAAACCGCCCGGACCTAACGCGGAAAGCTTACGCTTGTGCGTTAATTCGGATATGGGGTTGGTTTGATCCATAAATTGCGACAACTGCGACGAACCGAAAAACTCTTTAATAGCGGAGCTTACGGGGCGAACGTTAATAAGCGCCTCGGGGGTTATTTCCTTAGGATCTTGGGTAGACATTCTTTCTTTGATAACCCTTTCTAAGCGCGCAACGCCTATTCTGAATTGGTTTTGCAAAAGTTCGCCTACCGAACGAACGCGACGGTTGCCCAAGTGGTCGATATTATCCGTAGTGCCGATACCGTGGTTTAAGTCGATATTAATCGAAACGGTAGCCACTATATCGTCTACGGTTACGTGTTTGTGGTTTAATTTTTCAAGTAGCGGGCGAACGAGCTTTTTCTGCTCGAAAGTGATTTTTTCGCTGCTGCCCGTTTTTACCATGTCGTCCATAATTTCCCAGAAGCTTTGGCAAGCCTCTACGAAACGGTTACGCTGGATTTTACGCTTTTCGGCGTTCTTTTTATCTTCTTGCCTTTCCTCTACGCCCTCGGGAATAATGGTTTCTTGGGTGTAGTAAAGGTCGTTTATTTCGTTTATGAAATGTTCGGCTGCCTCTTCCGCGCCCGCTTTATCCGCGTATTCGCGAACGAGCTTAGAAAATTTAAGCACGGGATAATGCACGGTTTCGATAAGACCGAAAGCGCTAGGCTTAACGCCCGTTACCACTTCGAAATCGACCGCGTTGTTAGCTATTATTTTATGAGGCTTGCCGTTTGCTAAAACGAAAACCTCGTTTATGCCGCTGTTTTGAACGCGCTTGGCGGTTTCGTAAGTGAAAACTTCGCCCTTGCTAACCAAAAGCTCGCCGTCGTCGTTTACGATATCTTCGTAAGCGGTAAGCCCGATTAGGCGCACGCCCATATTCAAGCGCTTATCGTATTTGTATCTGCCTACCTTGGCAAGGTCGTAGCGCTTGCTATCGAAAAATAAGTTTTTAAGGTGCTGTTTAACCGCTTCGTCCGTGGGAATTTCGCCCGGGCGCAACCTTCTATACAGCTCGAAAAGACCTTCGTTTTCGGTTTTGGCAACGTCCTTTTCCATGGTCGCGGTGATCATAGGATCGTCCGCAAACAATTCAGAAAGCATTCTGTCCGAACCGAAGCCCAAAGCGCGGAGCAATACGGTGGCGGTTATTTTACGCGTTCTGTCTACGTGTACCCACAAAACGTTTTGCGAATCTTGCTCGTATTCGAGCCACGCGCCGCGGTTAGGTATAACGGTAGTGTCGAACAGCTTTTTACCCGAGCGGTCAAGCTTAACGCCGTTGTATACGCCGGGGCTTCTAACCAGCTGAGAAACGACTACCCTTTCCGCGCCGTTTATAATAAACGAACCCGTTTCGGTCATTTTGGGCAATTCGCCCATGAACACGTCGCGGTCGATTATTTCGCCCGTAACTTTATTGACCAAGCGTACCTTTACGGTAAGCTTGACCGCGTAGTTTACGTCGCGATCGCGGCATTCCTTTTCGCTGTATTTAGGCTCCGCTCCGAGCGTATGGTTTAAAAAATACAGCTCGAAGTGGTCCGAAAAGTCGGTTATAGGAGAAAAATCTTCAAAAACCTCTTGAATGCCCTCGTTTATGAACGCGTCGTACGAGTCTTTTTGGATTTCGATAAGGTCGGGAATAGGTTGTACTTCCTTAATTCTCGAAAAAGTTTTTCTCTCAACCCTGCCAAATTTTTCCGTTCGCAAATTGCGTGTCATTAAATACACTCCTTTTTAATAAAAATGTAAAAATACGCTCGCGCGGCCTTGCAATCAAGGCGCATTTAGTGTATAATACAAGTTGTTCAAAGTTGCCTTGTGCCACGATCGTCTGCTTTTTTTGCCCTCAAAATGCGCCTTGAAGGCATAAAGCGACAATTATAGAATTTTAGCATTCTAATATTATAATGCAAGTCAAGCAATAAGTCAAACGATTTTTTGCAAATTTTTATATTTTTCGGCGTTTTTTAAACGTTTTTTCGTTAGAGCCGTTTTTTGCGGCAAATAGGTTTGCAAAATGCGGCAAAAATATATGAAAACAGCCTAGCGCAGTTTTTGCGATAGCGCCAAGCGGGCGCGAAAGGCTAACCGTAGCGCCGCCAAGCGCCGACTTTAAAAAAACTAAAAGCAAATACCCCGTAAACGCGGTAGATAAGGAGTTTTTATGCGAATAGATAAATTTTTAAAAACCTCGCGCATATTAAAGCGCAGAACGCTTGCCAACGACGCGTGCAGCGGCGGAAGAGTTTCGGTTAACGGCAAAGATGTTAAGCCCGCGTATAATCTAAAAGTCGGCGACGTGGTAGAGTTGAGAATAGGCGGCGGCACGCTTAAATTCGCCGTTAAAGAGCTTAAAGAAACGGTTAAAAAAGACGAAGCCGCGCTTATGTACGAAATAATTAACGACTAAAACGACTTGCCGCCGATTAAAAATAAGTTCTAACCAAAATCAATTTTAATTACGCAAGATTTTTCCGTTTTATTCCATAACGCTTTATTTCATAACGTTTCATTTCATAAGGTTTTATTATGCAAAATTTTATTTACGATAACAAAAAAGATTACGCCTCGCCCAAAACCGCGGTTTTTCCGCTTAAAATTACGGCGATAATAACGGCGGCGGGCAGCGGCACGCGCGCGGGGCTTGGCAAAAACAAGGTTTTAACCGAAATGCCCGCCGAATTTTTTCAACGCGAACCGAACGTTCTTGCCGAACGCCGTGACAAATCGCTTAAAACGCTAACCGTTTTAGAGTCTGCGGCAAAGCCGTTCGACGACGACGAACGCATAACCGAAATAATATTTACGGCGTCTAAGCAAGATTTTTGCGAAATCGAAGAAATAGCCAAAAAACAAAAAACGCCGTTTAAGGTAGTTTTGGGCGGAAGCACGCGCTCGCTTTCGGTGATGGCGGCACTAGGCGCGGCTAGCGGCGACGTAGTTTTAATCCACGACGGAGCGCGCCCCTTTATTACGGGCGAAATAATAAGCGCATGCATTAGCGGTGTTTTAAGCTACGGCAGCGCGGTTACCGCCGTACCGTGCGTTAATTCCGTTGCCGAGATAGACGAAAACGGTAATATTATAAAATGTTCGCGCGCGCGTAAGTGCGAGGTGCAAACTCCGCAAGCGTTTTTCACCGAGGATATTTTGCGGGCTTACGACCTTGCCGCAAAAAACGGCGAAGTTGAAACGTTTACGGACGAATCCGGCGTTTATTCGCGCTATATCCGCCCCGCGCACGTGGTTGAAGGCGATATAAAAAACAAAAAACTTACCTACCCCGAAGATTTTTTACCCGCCGACGAATTGCGCGCGGGTACGGGGTTCGACTTGCACCGTTTGGTAGAGGGGCGCAAGCTTATTTTGGGCGGAGTTGAAATTCCGCACGATAAAGGGCTTTTAGGCCACAGCGACGCCGACGTTTTAACCCACGCCGTTATGGACGCGCTTTTGTCTGCCGCGGCACTTAGGGATATCGGCTATTATTTTAGCGATAAAGACGAAAAATATAAGGATATATGCAGCCTTATTTTACTTAAAGAAGTTTTAAAAATGCTTGAAGCCGAGGGGTTCGAACCAAACAACATTTCGGCGGTTATTCAAGCGCAAAAGCCTAAACTTTCGCCGCATATAAACGATATTCGCGCAAAGCTGGCAAGCGAGCTCAACTTGCCGCTAAGCGCCGTGGGCGTGGGTTGCACCA
>CAYZWD010000125.1:0-3777 GCA_964482115.1 uncultured Acidiphilium sp.
ACCCCGAATACGTTTTGATTTTATCGGGCGACCATATTTACAAAATGAACTACGCGGACATGCTAGCCGAACATAAAGCTTGCGGGGCAGACGTTACCGTCGCCACCATAAAAGTTCCTATTTCGGAAGCTTCGCGTTTCGGCATAGTTAACACCGATGAAAGCGGGCGAATCGTTCAGTTTGAAGAAAAACCTGAAAAACCCAAAAGCGACCTTGCCTCTATGGGCATATACATTTTTAAAGCGGAAATGCTTTATAAATATTTAGAAGAGGACGAGGCGAATACTCAAAGCCATAACGACTTCGGTAAAGACGTTTTGCCCAAAATGCTTGCGGACGGGCGCAATATGCACGCGTTCGTGTTCACGGGCTATTGGAAAGACGTTGGCACTATAAATTCGCTTTACGAGGCGAATATGGATTTGCTCGGCGATAAGCCGGAGTTCGATATTACCGACCAAAACTGGAAAATACATTCGCGCAATCCTATAGCTCCGCCGCATTACATAGGTGAAAAGGGCAGAGTTGCCGGAAGTATCGTCGCTCTTGGTTGCGAAATTTACGGCGCGGTAGAAAATTCTATTTTATCGGCTAACGTTATAGTCGAAGAGGGCGCCGAGGTTATCGGCAGCGTAATATTCAGCGGTTGCGTTATTAAAAAGGGCGCTAAAATAGTTAACGCCATAATCGACGAAAACGTAGAAGTAGGCGCGGGCGCCGTGGTTGGCGGCGAGGCTACGCCTAAAAAGATAACCGTTTTAGGCAGAGGCGTTAAAATTTCGCCTAAGGCTAAAATTCAAAGCGGCGATATGATAGAGGGGGATTTGTAATATGGACGCTTTAGGTATTATTTTTTCTAATATACACGACGGCAACGTGCCCGAACTTACAACGGGGCGCACTATGGCGTCTATTCCGTTTTGCGGAAGATATAGGCTTATAGACTTTGCTCTTTCTAACATGGTAAACAGCGGACTTACCAAAGTGGGCGTAATAACAAAAAGCAATTATCGCTCGCTTATGGACCACGTTGGTAGCGGTAAAGACTGGGATTTAGCTCGCCGCCACGGCGGACTTATAATCTTGCCGCCGTTCGGCGTGCAAGAAAGCAACAAGCTTTATTCAACCCGCTTAGAGGCTTTAAAAACAGTTACCGGCTTTTTGGCTAAGTCTACCGAAGAATACGTCGTTATGTCCGATAGCGACGCGGTTTGCTCGATGGACTACACGCCTATGCTAGAGGCGCATAAAAAGAATAACGCCGATATTACGTTGGTTTACGTTAAGCAAAAAGCAAAAGCGCTCGGCGGCACTAACAACGCCGTTTTAAAGCTAGACGAAGAATGCAAGGTTAAAGATATAGCGTTCGACCCGCAACGCGTTAAGGGCGACGTTTTGCTTTACACCAACGTTTGCTTGCTAAGAAAAGATTTGTTGCTTAACTTAATCGCGGACGCAACCGCGCACAATAAACGCCATTTCGGCGCGGATATACTCGCTGCGGGGCTTAACAGATTAAGAATTTTCGGCTACGAGCATAGCGGTTATTACGTTAAAATCGACTCTATGCAGTCGTATTATCAAGAAAACTTAAAACTTTTAGATAAAAACAGTCGCCACGAATTGTTTGAGGGTGGCGGGGTTTATACTAAGGTAAAAGATAGCGTGCCCACTAAATACGGCAACGGAGCAATCGTTAAAAACTCTATAGTAGCGGACGGCTGCGTTATCGAAGGCGAGGTTTATAACAGCGTTATATTCCGCGGCGTAAAAGTGGGGCGCGGCTCGGTTATTAAAAACTCGGTGCTTATGCAAGGCACGCTGGTTGGCGAAAACGCTACCGTAAATTGCATTATAACCGATAAAAACGTAGTAATAAAGGATAGGCGCGAACTTTCGGGCTGCGAAACGCACCCGTTCTTTATAAGTAAAGGCAGCGTGCTGTAATTGGTTTATTCGCTTAGCGTATAGGCTTTTTAACGGCAAAAACGTTGCGCGTGCGTTGTGGTTTAAGGGTTTTAACGCTTAAACCGCCGCAATTTGGTAAATAATTATTTTGTTTATAGGTGAACCATGAAAAACGATAAATTAAAAAATACGTCTTCCGCAGTTAAAACCGCCGCAAAAAAGGCAACTGAGGAAAAAACTCAACCGATAGAGAATAAAATAGCGGAGGTTAAAGCAGAAAAACCCGCTAAAAAAGCTCCCGCCGTTAAAAAAGCCGCGGTAAAAACGGTAGCTAAAACCGAAGTTAAAGCCGAAAAAACCGTTAAAGCGGCTAAAGCTAAAACCGTTAAAGCAGATAAGGTAAAAGCGCCCGAAGAGGTGAAAATTCAAAGCGTAGAGCGCAAAAAAAGCGTAATGTTCGTGGCATCCGAGGGGTTGCCGTTCGTAAAAACGGGCGGTCTTAGCGACGTTATAGGCTCGCTGCCCAAAAGCCTTGCGGAGCGCGGTAATTACGACGTTAGCGTTATAATGCCGCTTTACGGGCAAATGGACGCAACGCTTCGTTCCGGCTTGACGTTCGTTGGTAATTTTAACGTAGGGCTTGCTTGGCGTAATCAATATTGCGGGCTGTTTTCGTGCAGATTAAACGGCGTAACCTATTATTTTATCGATAACGAATATTATTTCAAGCGCGAAAATCTTTACGGATATTTCGACGACGGCGAACGTTTCGCGTTTTTTTCTAAAGCCGTGCTCGATAGCTTAGGTTATCTCGGTTATTATCCGGACGTTTTAAATTGTAACGACTGGCACACCGCCGCAACCGTAATTTATTTGCGTTCGCTTTACGGCGACAAGTTCGGTTTTGACCATATAAAAACCGTTTTCACCATTCATAACATAGAATATCAGGGCAAATACGGCTTGGAAACCGCTGGCGATTTATTCGGCTTCCCCGAATGGATAACGGGAGCTATCGAGTTCGACGGTTGTTTGAACCTTATGAAAGGGGCAATAGAACTTGCCGATAAGGTTACCACCGTTAGCCCGACGTATTCGGGAGAAATAAGAAATCAATTTTTCGCGCACGGGCTAGATAGCGTTATCAACCGCAACGCGGCTAAGCTTTGCGGCATACTTAACGGCATAGACGAATCGCTCAATAATCCGCAAACGGACGGAGCGTTATTTAAAACTTATTCTGCAGCCGATTTAAGCGGCAAGGCGATTTGCAAGGCGGAACTTCAAAAAATGTTAGGTTTGCCCGTTCGTGCAGACGTGCCCGTAATCGCCATGATATCGCGCCTCGTTTCGCATAAGGGGCTAGATTTAGTTAAACGCATTCTAGACGAGCTTTTGTGTGAAGACGTGCAGTTCGTAATACTCGGCAAGGGTGACGTAGACTATGAAAACTTCTTTAGATATATGGAAGGGCGCTACAACGGCAAGTGCCGCGCGCTTATCGCTTTTAACCGCGACATGGCTTCAAAACTTTACGCGGGGGCGGATATATTCTTAATGCCTTCGAAGCAAGAACCTTGCGGCCTTTCGCAAATGATAGCTTGCCGCTACGGCACTATTCCCGTGGTTAGAAGAACGGGCGGCTTAGCCGATAGCATTAAACCCTTTAACGACGATAGAACTTTTGGCAACGGCTTTGCGTTTTCTAACTATAACGCGCACGAAATGCTTTACGTAATTAAAGACGCGATTTTCACTTTCGGCAACAAAGAAGTGTGGAATTCGCTTATTCAAACGGCAATGAGCACCGATTTCGGTTGGAGCAAATCCGCCGAAAAATACGAAGAGCTATATAACGGACTTTTAGGG
>CAYZWD010000126.1:0-3675 GCA_964482115.1 uncultured Acidiphilium sp.
CTGCCGAACTTCTTTTGAAAAATATAAAACGAAAACAATACCGCTAGAGGCGTTAACACCGCGATTTGAACGAGCAACGCGATTAGCGAATTTTTTAGCGAATAAACTAATGACATTTCGTTAAACAAATCTCTAAAACATTTAACGAAATTATCAAAACCTACAAGTTGATACCCGGAGGCAACCCCGTTGCCTGCGTAAGTATATTCCTTAAACGCAAGCAACACGGAGTTGAAGTTTACCAAAAAGTAAAATATAATAACTTGTATTATCGGTACGGCTATAAACGCAATATAAAAAAGCAATTCGTTGCGTTTTTTCTTAGACAAATTATTCTTTTTTATACTCGCGTCATCCGACTTAGAACAAATCATATTTTACCTCGTTTAGTTAAAAGAATCTTCCGAATTCGTTATTCCACCAACTAGCGCTGCGATATTCGCTTATGCTGTTAAAATAGCTCTCGGCAGAAACGCCGTCTTTAATAGCGCTGTAAGGGAATTGATAGTTATTAGTGGTAAAGCCCTCGCCTATTGCAAGCTTTAATTGGTTGTTAACGAATATAGCGCTGTCGGAATAAGGATATACTATATCCGAACGGTCGATATAATCTACGACGCTGCGATAGTAAGGCGAAAGTTGGGATTTTTGCGAATCGGTTAATTGATATTTTACAGCTTTGCGAATACCCGTGGTAACGGTAAACTCGGCTAAGCTAGTATCGGTATAAGCAAATTGCAAGAACTTTTTGCAAATATCAACTTTTTCGGGGCTACGCTTTGCAACACCCGCATCTATAAACGCAACGTAGTGCATGCATTCGAGCAACGTTGACTTTTCGCCTACTTTATCGGCTGTAGCCTTGGGAGCGGGTAAATATGCAAAGTTAGTTTCGGAACGGTCTACGTTGTAAGTATTCTTTAAGGTTGCAAAAGCATTTACGCCTTCGGCTTCGTTTTCCCAATAGATACCGTCTATAAACATAGCGATAGGAGTAGCCGCGGGATCGTAATTGCTTAAAATAAAACGAGTTTGCGCGTCCGTATGGCTATCGGCGGTGTTTATAACGTTATCTTTATCGTAATAACCGTCGTTGGAAAATACGCGGGAAAGGAATTTTAAAGCGTAATATCTGCCCGCGGTTTTATACATTTCGTAACCGTTGCTAGCTTGAATTTGAGTATCGCCCTTGTAGGTGATTTCGCCGCTTGCGGAAACGTTAATAACGTTTTTAGCAACGCCGTTTAACGAAACGTTTAACAACGTTTGTTCCTTGCCTTCAAAATCAGCTAGCAGCTGCGAAAGCATTCCGCTTACGTACGCCTTACCGTACTCGCCCGACCAAGTAAACGGTATAACGCCTACGTCAAGCATACGGTCGCAAACTTTAAAGAAATCGTCGTAAGTAGCGGGCAAACCGTCGTCCGCAGAATAATCTACGCCGTCGATAACGCCGGTCTTGCCGTCCGGCCCTTTAGATCTAGCGTCCGAAAGAGAGGTTACGAACCCGCCGTTTCTGGTGGAATCGGCAGATAAATACAATAATTTGTCGTTGAAGATATCTTTATTGTAAGTTATACCGTAAAATACCTCGGCGTGGGGCAACCCGTAATAAGAACTGCCGTTTTTATAATAAGAAACTTGCGAAGCGTCTAACTTGCTTTCGATCGTTTTGCCGTCCGAATTGGCAGAAGTAACGATATCCGTTATATCTAAAGCTAAATTTCTTGAAGTTAAATCGTAATACGGCATATCCTCGGAAAAATATATGTCTTGAGTGGAACTTTCTATATTGTTAAGAATAAATTTACCCTTATTTTTGTGGTTGTTAAAAACGATTTGCACGCCCACTTTGCCGTCCGAGCCCTCATAAGACGCATATTCGGCTTCGAAGCGCTCCGCCATTTTCGTTAACCAATTTTTGCCAACGCCGCCGTTGTAGTTATCAACATAAATTTGAGTTTTTTTAGTATTGATTTGTTGGTTTCCACCACCGCCGGCAGGCGTTCCGCCGCAACCGACGAATAGTGAAGTAGCCGCAAGAACGGCAGATAACAATGCAACAGTAAATTTTTTCATCATACACCTCGTGTTTTTTTTTGCCGAATTTTAGTGTTTTTTTCTTAGCGGTTCGGACTCCGCGAAAAACACGATTCGACTATTTCTGCGAAAATTATAGCACACATTATCACCGCTTTCAACCCTTAAATTGATTATTTATAACTAAAATTTGATATAAATCGCGTTTTTTCAAAAAAAAAAAACGCTTTTTTGATATTCGCCGTTTGCAAACACCCCCTTTTCGGTTGACAATAATTCGATAAAGCCGTATAATATCGATAAATGCAGATGCTATATCTAGTTTGCATAATCCAAAAACGCATTATGCTCGATTACGTTATAAAAGCACCCGACGAGAGGATAAACGAATGCTAAAATATAATTACGATATGTTAAAAAAATATCATTTTTTAAACAATCTTCGTTTTTGCGCGAATATTTACCGCCCGCCCGTAGGCGAGCACACGCACGATTATTTCGAAATAGAATTCCCCGTTAAAAATTCGTGCGTTAACGTAATAAACGGGCAAGAAATAGATTTTTCGGTAGGAACTTGCTGCATTCTGCGCCCGACCGATAAACATTTTTTTAAAAAAATACCAAAATGCGCGTTCGGCGAATACGTGCATAAGGACGTTTACGTTTCGGCAAATAAAATGCAGAGGCTTTGCAACGCTATAACGCCCGACATTTACGATAAAATTATTTCAGACGATAAACCGATATCGTTTCACCTGCCATCTTCCGCTTTACGCTTACTTATCCGCCAATCAAACCTCGTGCAGTCGCTCGACGAAGAACAATCCAACGAATGCGACGCGTTGCATTCGACGTTGATTACTACGATATTATCATGTTATATTGAAAACAATTTATACCCCTCCGCCGATTCGCAAATGCCACACTGGATTAAATCGTTGCTTAGCAAATTATCGTCAGTAGACTATATGGTTAAACCCCTTAAAGAAATAGCTAACGAAATAGGCTACGCCCCGGAACACGTTTCTAGGGAGTTTCATAAACACATGGGCATTTCGCTTAATAAATACGTAACGAAGAAAAAAATGGAATACGCCTCTGCGGTTCTATCGCAAAACGACGTTAAAATAATAGACCTGGCGCAAATGTTGGGCTATTCGAATCCGAGTAATTTTAGCAAAAATTTTTTTAACGAATTTCAAATTCTACCGAATAAATACTCTGAAAAAGTGCTTTTGCAAGACGATTAAAGTGTTTTTTTAACCGTTAAATAACCGTTAATAGCACGAAAAAAAAGTTTCTCCCCTGCCAAGTGGCTCGATATCGATTTCTATCATATTTTAGATTGTAACTTCTTTTCGTTCCGTAGTTATATAGTAAAAAGGAAAAAAACCTTGCAAAAGTACTAAATAATACTTCCACAAGGCAAAAAATTACATTACAGATAGGAAAATAACCCCTTTACGGAAAGAAAAAAGGTCTGACACTTATCGTATCAAACCTATGCTTTTTAAACGTGTTTGTCTAAGTATTTTAATACAAACGACACCCCTACCTAAAATTTGCGACACCCCTAGGGGTGGGTACGCAAACCCTTCTGTAAAGATTAAAAGCTAGTGCGCGAATGCGAATCAA
>CAYZWD010000127.1:0-3656 GCA_964482115.1 uncultured Acidiphilium sp.
CTTTAATAGTATTGTCGTCGCCTGTAATAGAGTTGTTGTCGTCACCGCCGCAAGCGGTAAGACCGATGAGTGCACCGCAAGCTAAAGCGAGCGAGAGCACGAGAGCTAAAAGTTTTTTCATAAAAATACCTCCTACCCTTTCGGGTTTATTAACAAACAAAAAAACGACAAAACCTTTTTAAAGCTCTGCCGCCTCGGCGACCAAGCCACGGAACTCATTCCGCCCTAAAGCTGATACTTCCGTCGTCGCCCATTTTTTCGACCACGGCGAGTGAAAACAGTTTAACGCCTTCTGCGCGGAGCTTATCGCCCCCGCCTTGAAAGCCCTTTTCTATTTCGATTGCAACGCCCGTAAGCGTAGCGCCCGCCTGCCGCGTAATTTTTATTAGCCCCTCGACCGCACAGCCATTGGCTAAAAAATCGTCAACTATTAAAACCTTATCGGTATTTTTTATAAATTGTTTTTCAACGATCATATCGTAATCGTTGCCGTGAGTGTAAGAATGCACGCTAGCAGAATATACGTTTTCGCTAACGTTAGAAGTTTTGCTTTTTTTTGCAAATAACAACGGCACGCCCAGCTCTTGCGCCACCGCAACGCCGAACGCGATACCGGACGCCTCTACGGTTAAAACCAGAGTGGGATTTTCGTTTTTAAAATACGCGGCTACTTCGCTTGCCATAGAAAACAAAAAAGGCACGTCTACCCTATGGTTCAAAAAACCGCCGACTTTTAATACAGAGCCGGGATAAACCTTGCCTTCGTTTAATATTTTTTGTTCTAAAGCCTTCATAAGTACATCTCCGCTATAACTTGTGAAAAACGCGCTTAAACGCTTGCAACAGCAAAACGGCTAACAACTAAAAAAACAAAAAAACAGGTTTTTAAAATTAAAAACCCATGCCAATAAAAAAGCAAAAATAAGATACCAAAAAGCACCCTTAATTGCTTGTTCCAATAGTCGCGTTTGTTGGCAACGCGGTAGAAACGTTCGGGCCGTTTTATCCGAACCTATATTGGCAAGAAACTTTCGTTGTTACGTAACGGGCACGCCGCAAACGAATGCCGCACCTCAATTACGAGCTTATTGTAACATTAAAAAAAATTATAGTCAACCGTTTTTAAGCCGATTTTAAAAATAAATAAATTTTTTATTTTTTGGCTTTTTATGCGGAATTTTAGTGTTTTTAACGTGTTTTTACCCGTATTTTTATAATTTTTTGGCAAAAATTTTTACGCATACGCGCTATAATCAGCGATTATCCTCGTCATAAAAACGCTTTATATTATTCCTAAGCTTTACGGCGTAATTAATAAATTGAAATAAAATGCAAAAACGCATTATTTTTTTGTTCAATCGATTGACAAAACGCGCCCTCATATGTTAAAATTTTTTAAGGTTTTGTTATATATCTGATTAAGCGCGTAAGCGCATGCGCGCGCATTCGTTAATTTGATTTATTAACGGTTGCGTACGTCCGGTTAGGCGTTCTAACGGCTAACACCGCCCGTGGTTAACACCGCTAGGCTTACAGCCGATTTCGAGCCGCCACGATAAATTACGAAGCGAATCGTTACGGAAAATATAGGTAATAAATACGGATAATAAGGTAAAGTGTGAAATATGAAAAAATTTAAAAATGCAAGCGCGGTAGGCGAAGCGTTTTTCGCCGTAGCCCCGATAACTTTGGTTATATTATTAGTTAATTTCTTTCTATTGCCGGAAAGCTTAGGCACTTACGACCTCGTCGGCTTTTTATTCGGCAACTGCTTGCTAGTGGGCGGAATGGTACTTTACGGCAAGGGCATAAAAATGTCGCTAGAACCTATCGGCGAGCAGTTCGGTTCGTTCGTAACCAAGAAAAAAAGCTTGCCTCTGCTTTTAATTATGGGCGTTTTGCTCGGCTTTATAGTAACCGTCGCAGAACCCGACTTAAGCGTTTTAGGCGAACAACTAGGCTCGCTTAAAACCACTATAATAATAACGATTTCGATAGGCGTAGGCTTATTTTTAGCGTTAGCGCTTTTAAAAACCATGCTCGGTTGGAACTTCAATTTGCTTATTTTAGTGCTTTATGGCGCGCTGTTTTTAATAGCAATTTTCGTTGATAACGTCTATATTCCCCTTTCTTTCGATTCGGGCGGCGTTACCACCGGTGCTTTAACCGTTCCGTTCTTGCTATCGTTCGGTGCGTCGGTTGCCGGCATGGTCGGCGGCAAGTCTAAAGAGGACAACAGCTTCGGTATGGTTGCCATTTGTTCGGTAGGCCCTATTATGATGATGCTAGTTATGTGCCTTATTTCTCGCCCCGAGGTAAGTACCGCGCTCACTCATAAATCCTGCCAAAGTTTTAACGACCTTTTAACCCTTTACGCACAAACGGCGGGCGCGCAATTTAAAGAGGTTTTAATAGCTCTAGCCCCCATTACCGTAATATTTTTCGTTTTCGATTTCGCATTCTTCAAACTTCCCAAAATTCAACTTTTCAGAATTTTATTCGGCTTTTTATACACCTACGTAGGGCTTTCGATATTCCTTTGCGGCGTAAACGCGGCGTATATGGGCACGGGATATTTTATAGGAATGTCGTTAGCGGGGGCTAATAAATGGCTTTTAGTGCCGATAGGCGCGCTAGTTGCCACGTTTATTGTTTTAGCCGAGCCCGCGGTTGGCGTTTTAGTAAAACAAGTTGAAGAAATTTCAAGCGGTGCGATTAAAAAAAGCACCATAAGAATAGCTCTTGCCGTTTCTATGGCGTTCGCCCTAGCACTTTCGATGATAAGAATTATAACCGGTATTTCGCTTTGGTACGTTATAGGTATAGGGTACGCCCTAGCACTAGGGCTTTCGTTCGTTGTGCCTAACAAAGTTTTTACGTCTATCGCGTTCGACTCGGGCGGCGTTGCATCCGGTCCTATGACGGCAACCTTTTTACTACCCTTCGCAATAGGCGCAGCCGAGGTTTTACAAAACCAAGAAGGCGTTTTAACTTGTGCTTACGGGCTGGTCGCCACGGTCGCGCTTATGCCGCTTATAACCATACAAATAATGGGGCTGATTTCCGGCGTAAAACAAAAACGGTTCGACAAAGCGAAACTACGTATCAACGACGACGAAATTATCGAGCTCAGCTATTAATCGGCTTAACATTAATAGGCTGTTAATTTGCAATATAAACTATTCTAAAAAATATAAGGAGTAAAACGCTATGCCAAACACCGAAATACAACTTCGCTACCTAGTTATAATTGCAACGCGCGGGCTGGGTAACAAAATAACCAAGCTGGTTAAAGAATACGCGCACTTTCAATCGATAATGCTGGGGCGAGGAACCGCAAGTAACGAAGTTTTATCGGCTTTAGGCATTTCGGAACACGAAAAGGACATCGTTTTTTGCTTTATCGAAAAACACAACGTGCCTTTCGTTTATAAACTTTTAGACGATAAGTTTAACTTTAACGAAAATCATACCGGCATCGCCCTAACCATACCCGTTAGCGCGGTGGGCGGGCTTTCAACCTTTCAAATATTAACCGGAAACGGTTCGCGTCAATAAAACGAACACTATTACTTAAAGAGGTAACTTATTATGGAAATCAAAAAAGAACTTATAGTTGCAATAGTAAACCACGGCTTCGAAGAGGACGTTATGGC
>CAYZWD010000128.1:0-3630 GCA_964482115.1 uncultured Acidiphilium sp.
ATAGAGCGCGTTGTGCAAAATTTATCTAAATAAAAATATTTAAATTAAGAAATAACTTTTTACGAGGAAAGTACATGATAAAAACACTTTTAAAAAGCGTAAGGCAGTATAAGCTCGTTTCGATTTTAACGCCTATTTTTATGATAGGCGAAGTCGTTGCCGAGTTACTTATACCTATGCTTACGTCGTACAAAATTCTCGATTATTTGGTGGGGCTAGAGGCTGCTGCTGCCCAACCCGATATCGGGTATCTTTTGTATTGGGGCGCTATAATTATTTTATGCGGGCTTTTATCGTTCACGTTCGGCACTTTGTCCGGCATATGCGCGGCGAGAGCGTCTGCGGGATTCGGCGGAAATTTAAGGAAAGATTTATATTATTCCGTTCAAAAATTTTCGTTTGCCAACATCGATAAGTTCTCGACCGCAAGCTTGGTTACCCGTTTAACTACTGACGTAACCAACGTTCAGCAAGCGTACATGACGATTATAAGAATGGGCGTTCGCGCGCCGATGACCTTAATCGTTTCGCTGTTTATGTCTATAAGGGCGTTTAAAAACATAGGTCTAGCGCAACTTAACTCTATGCTCGGCGTATACGCCATAGTAATACCCGTTTTGCTTATAAGCATAATCGTTATAATGTCGATAGACTTGCCGTATTTTAACAAATTGTTTAAAAAGTACGACGCGCTTAACGAATCCGTTCAAGAAAACGTTAAGGGTATGCGCGTCGTTAAGGCGTACGTTAGGGAAGATTACGAAAAACAAAAATTCGGCAAAGCTTCCGAGCAAATTAAAAAAGAATTTACTTTGGCAGAGCGTATAATGTCTGTTTCTAACCCCATTATGATGCTTTGCATGTACGCTATACAGTTTGCGGTTTATATAATTTGCGCTAAAAAGGGTATATTCGAAGGCTCGCCCGAAATAGTAGGGCAGCTGAACATGCTTATCAACTATTCGATATCCGTGCTTATGAGCTTTACGATGCTTTCGATGGTTTTCGTTATGATAACCATGTCTATCGCGTCGGCAAAGCGTATTTGCGAGGTTTTAAACGAAAAAAGCGATATCGTTAACCCCGAAAACCCCGTTTTAGAGGTAAAAGACGGTTCCGTTCGCTTTGAAAACGTAAACTTTAAATATAACGCGCATGCCGAAAAATACGCGCTTTCGGATATCGATTTAGATATTAAATCGGGCGAAACGATAGGCGTTATCGGCGGCACGGGTTCTTCGAAAACTTCGCTAGTTAACCTTATTTCGAGGCTTTACGACGCAACGGACGGCTCGGTTTACGTTGGTGGCGTTAACGTAAAAGATTACGATTTAGACGTGCTCCGCAATAACGTAGCCGTAGTTTTGCAAAAGAATCTTTTGTTTACGGGCACTATTGCCGATAACATTCGTTGGGGCGACGAAAACGCGACCGACGAAGAGGTCGAGCATGTTTGTAAGCTCGCCCAAGCGGACGAATTTATTCAAGGTTTCCCGGATAAATATCAAACGCATATAGAACAGGGCGGAACTAACGTTTCGGGCGGGCAAAAACAAAGGCTTTGCATAGCGCGCGCACTTTTGAAAAAGCCTAAGGTTATAATTTTCGACGATTCTACTTCCGCCGTAGATACCAAAACGGACGCGCTTATTCGTTCGGCTTTAGCAAACGACGTGCCCGATACCACTAAAATTATAATAGCTCAGCGCGTTGCTTCGGTTCAAGACGCCGATAAAATTATCGTTATGGATAACGGTAAAATCGACGGAATCGGCACGCACGAACAGCTTTTAAAAACCAACGCGATATACCGCGAGGTATACGAAACGCAAAACAGAGCGGGCGAAGAAAGCGGCGAAAAAGCTAGTGCCGCAAGCTTAAACGAAGTTGCCATTCAAGGAGGTGCCGAATAATATGAAGGGTTTACCAAAAGGCGGTAGAAACGCAAAATTCGGCGGCAAACCGAACGTTAAAGTAGGCAAAGACGTTTTACCCCGCTTAGTAAAAATGCTGCTAAAAAACTATTGGTGGCAAATTATTTTGGTGTTCGTTTGCGTTCTTCTATCCGCGGCGGGCACGTCTGCTTCGGGTATATTTATTCAAAACATAATCACCGCTATAGAAAACGGCGATTGGAACGGATTCGTTAATATTTTAATAGTTATGGGCTGTATATGCGGCGGCGCGGCTATAGCTTCGGGCGTTCGTTCTATGATAATGGCTGGCGTAACGCAAGGCTTTTTGCGCGACGTGCGTAACGCTATGTTTAACAAAATGCAAGATTTGCCCGTTAAATATTTCGATACTCACACTCACGGCGACATAATGAGCGTTTATTCTAACGACGTAGACGCGTTGCGACAACTCGTATCCGAAAGCTTGCTTTCTATAGTTCAAACCGTTTTCGTGCTGCTTATATTGTTGTTTTCAATGATTTATTACAGTTTGTGGCTTACTTTGGTCGTCGGCTTGTTCGTTTGCTTGATGATGGTCGTAGTTAAAAAAGTAGGCGGCAATTCCGCAAAATATTTCGTAAAACAACAAAAATCTTTGGGCGCGTGCGAGGGGTATATCGAAGAGAGTATGCATGGGCAAAAGGTTATTAAAGTTTTCACGCATGAAAGGCTGTCCGAAGAGCAATTCGATAAGGTTAACGCAGATTTGGTTAACGACGCGACTAAGGCTAACACTTTTGCAAACATACTTATGCCTATGATGGGCAATTTGGGGCATTTGCTTTACGTTGCGCTGGCTCTCGTCGGTGCGATAATAGCCGTTTCGTCTATGCCTGCGTGGGCTAAAGCTATTTGTATTTCGGGTAAGGCGTTAGACGTATCTATTATAGCCGCGTTCTTGCCTATGAGTAAGGGGTTTACGCAGAACATATCGAACGTATCGCAGCAACTTAACTCTATTTATATGGGGCTTGCGGGCGCTGCTCGTATATTTGAAATTATCGACGAAAAACCCGAGGTAGACGAAGGTTACGTTACTTTAGTAAACGCTACTTACGACGAAAACGGAAATCTTACCGAAACTGCGGCTCGTACGGGGCTTTGGGCTTGGAAGCATCCGCATAAGGCGGACGGTACCGTTACTTATACCGAGCTTAAAGGCGATATCGTTATGGACGACGTAGACTTCGGTTACGATCCTAATAAAATCGTTTTGCACGGAGTAACGCTTTACGCGCGACCAGGTCAAAAGGTTGCGTTCGTAGGTGCTACGGGTGCTGGTAAAACTACTATTACCAACCTTTTAAATAGATTTTACGATATTGCTGACGGAAAAATTCGTTACGACGGTATCAATATAAACAAAATTAAAAAAGACGATTTGCGCCGCTCGCTCGGCATGGTTTTGCAGGATACCAACTTGTTTACGGGCACGGTTATGGAAAACATTCGCTACGGCAGGCTAGACGCAACCGACGAAGAATGTATAGAGGCAGCTAAACTCGCTAACGCGCACGATTTTATATCGCGCTTGCCGGACGGCTATAACACCATGCTCACCTCGGACGGGGCGAACTTATCGCAAGGGCAGCGCCAGCTTTTATCTATAGCGCGCGCCGCCGTTAAAGACGCGCCCGTTATGATAATGGACGAAGCGACTTCTTCTATCGATACC
>CAYZWD010000129.1:0-3617 GCA_964482115.1 uncultured Acidiphilium sp.
GTTTAACGCTTTCACCCTTTTCAGACTTAACAGCCAAAACGAAACTTAGCAAAGTTAACAATATCCCGACGACATGCGAAAACACTAGCGTTTCGTTAAAAAACAACGCGCCCGAAAGTGCGGTAACGAGGGTTGAAAACGAAATAATAACCGAAGTATACGCCATAGGCCCGCGCTCTAACGCGTAAGCGTTGGTAACGCCCTGAACCGCCGTTATTACGCCGAAAAGCGCACCCGTAAGCAACGTATACACCGAAGCCGAGCCAAACCCGCCCGAGCAAAAAAGTGTTACGGCGGATACTAGCCCGCTTATAGAAGTTAACGCAAAACCGTTTAAACAACGGTTTGTAAACAATTTTTTACAAATATTAGCGCCTAACGCCACCGCAAGAGAGGCGCAAAGCAACCACACGCTATCGACGTTATTCACGCTTTTTTCACCCACAAAAGTTTAGCGGTGCGCGGCTTTGCAAAGCTTAACGTAAAGCGCCCGTCGTTTGTAAGCAGTTTTTCGCCGCTATCTTCGTCCGTAAGCTCGTAACTTTCGCCCTCCTCAACGAACGGCAAAGCTAAAGTAAGCGATTTTTCGCGGTTTTCTTCGTTTTTAAAACCGAGAGCCATACCCTCTTGCCTAAAAGCGAGCAATACGCCTTCTTGTGTTTCGGGATTGAAAAAACAATACGCGGTAAAATCGCAAACGTTTTCTTTTTTACGCCAAGGCGTAAGCACGTAAAATTCTTTTAGCAAAAACGGAGCTACCCTTTTCCACTCGCCCAAACCGAAACGTAGCGAATCAAATTCGCAAGGTTCTGCGTGCACGAAATATCCGTCTATATTAAGAGCGGGCAAATACGAAGCGCGCCAAACGTAAGTATCCCTAACGCCGATATGATCGCCTTCGAATTTTTTCTCCGTAGCGTTACACCCGCAAAAAGGAATCCACTTGTTAAACGCCGTAGTCATAGAAAGCCTTAGCGCAATAGACGCCCTATCGCTATCGCTCCTGAGCAGCGGAACGCCGCGCCTCATAGACTCTAAGTCGTTACGTCCGCCGCCCGAAGCGCACGAATCGACGAAAGCGCAACCGCCGTAAGACGTAGTGCAAGCAATAATATCGTCCCATAGCTTATAATGTGCGCCTATAAATTTACACTCTGAAATACCTTTTCTGCCGTTGCCTTCGCATTCGTCCAGATATTCCCAAAGCGGAGCGGGATTACTGTTGTTGTCCTCACGATATAATTCAACCTTGTTTTCTTTAAGGAACTTGCAAATACGGTCGGTCGTCCAGCGCAAACAATCGGGGTTACCGATGTCGTTAGAAATACTCCACGCCCCATCGAAATATATCGCCCACGAACTATCGTAACCATGGTATTTTACTAACGAATCAGGATCGGTAACCCGTTCGGACTCGAACCAAACGAGCGTTTTCATTCCATGCTCTCTAGCAAAATCAGTAGATTGCCTAAAAGTATCGCCCGGCCATTTCACGGGATCTATTTCCCACGAGCCTACGGTATCCCACCAGTCGTGCCCTTTAACGAAAGGCAACGTGCTTGTTCCGTCCGGAGCGGCGTACCAACCGGCGTCGAACCACCTAAAATCGAATTTTAGCCCCTCTGCAAGTATTTTTTCAAGCGAAGGTCGCCACGTTTCGTAAGTTTCGGATATACTTCCGTCCGAGTTAGGCCGCCCCGTATCGTAAGGCAAATAGCAAGTTGAAAAAGGTTGCAAAGGCGTGCCGTTCGCGTCCGCCTTAGGCATGTTATGTTCAACGAACCAATCGCGCCAATAGTTCGTGGCGTAAACCTCGTCACGTTCCAAATAAGGCGCCAACGCAAAAAGCGCGGTTCGAATTTTTTCGTGCGGTTTTAAATAGGTTTTCATTCCGTTTACGGAATAAGCCGTATATTTCGTTTTTTCTCCACGCGAATCGAACCTGGCCGTCCACGAACCAGCCCAACCGATTGCGAGCATAACGCCGCCGTTTCCGTATTCTAGATTAAAATAAGGAAAATTAACGTGCGTCGCCCTACCTAAATCGGATGTGAATTCAATAAGCCCGTTTTTAAGTGAAACCGAATACGGCGCGTATTGATTGACATGGTCGCCGTAAATGCCTCTAAGAACGGGGTTTTTACCAAAAAATTCAATTTCAAGCCTAGGGTTTTCTATAACTTTACTGTTTTTATCCGAAAGATTTTCAAACCATACCGTATAATCGCTTGCTCCGTGACTAGGATAATGCGCGGCAACGAGCGTAACTTGCAGTTCACCCGCAAGATCAAACTCTAGCACGTGCGTTTGTTTTCCACAGCTTTCACTAAAACTGCTGTTTTTTAGTTTAAAATCGGAGGGTGAAAACCCTTTGTAAGTTGAGCCTCCGTAACCAAACGAAAACGGAATAAGTGCAGGATTTTTAATAATTTCGTTAAAAACGGCAGTAGCTTTTGCGTTTTTATAATCGCGTTTCATAACTCTTCCTTTATGTTTTAATAATTTATTGAACGGCGGCGACCGTTGATTGACAAACTCGCCGCAATTTGTTATAGTATAACATAACAAAACTCATATTTATATGCAAAAACGCGCGATTTATGCGCATTTTCGCTCATAGTTATTTTATGTACGAGCCGAAATATTTACCTGATTTAAAACAAAACGCAACCGCATTAAACGGGCTTCGCTTTTGCGCAGAACCCTTTTTCGGTTTTAAAGATTGCAAAAACGCAGACCCGCTGCACGCACACGAATATTACGAGGTTTTTTTTAACCTTTCAAGCGACGTTAGCTTTTTAGTCAACGATAAACTTTACCCCGTTTTACCCGGCGAAGCGATGGTTTCGCGCCCCGGCGACGTGCATATGGCTGTTTTTAAAAAAAGCGAAGTGCAAAACTACGTTTGCGTTTGGATACGTTCACCTGATAAAAAGGCGTTGCCTAAATCTTTTATTAGCGAAAATTTTAACCCGCATTTCGTTTTTAATTCACAAGAAAAAACTAAAGCACGGCTACTTACTCTTGCTTTAGCCAATGCTTGCGACGAAAACCATTCAGAAATAGAAAAATTGTCTTGCTTACTAAATTTTTTGCGTTTTTTAGACGAAGTGAGTATAAAAAACACCCTCGCTCCAAAAACCGACACCTCCGTTTTAAACGAAAAAAGTGAGGCGAACCAATCGGAACTACCCGAACTTATGGAAAAAATTCTAGACGACATGCGCAAAAACTTCACATTACAGCGAAGCGTTAACGACGTTGCTAACGAATATTTTATAAGTTACGCCACGCTGTGCAGATGGTTTAGAAAATATTTAAGATGGTCCCCCCGTGCTTATTTAGAATCTATAAGACTTTCAAACGCGCGAGCAATGTTATTAAGCGGCTCTTCCGTTACGGAAGCTTGCTTTGCCTCGGGCTTTTCAGACTGTTCGCATTTTATTTCGCTTTTCAAACGCAAATTTGGCAAAACACCTTTTTTATATAAAAAAGAAGTTGGCATAAACACAAAAAACGAATAAAAAGCGTATTCGTTGGGTTTTATTTTTTTCTTTTTACGTTTTTTGCTAAAAAACAGTAGATATTTAAAACTTTATTTGATATAATATCACGAG
>CAYZWD010000130.1:0-3611 GCA_964482115.1 uncultured Acidiphilium sp.
CCGTTTTTGCCGACGACACGGGAGCGGAAACGGTGAGACGGGACTCGCCGCCATTGATTTTTTCGGGAGCGAAGATTTTCGCCTCGCTTGTCTCCACGAAGCGAATACCCGCAAGTTTGCCGATTTCACCGCGAAGAATATCTTCGGGAGAAACATATTTCGCAACATCCATCCAACGCTCTCCCGCTTCAATCATAAGGTCATACGCCACGAGCGGATGAATAATAGCAACATACGAACCGTCGATTTTCGGAGCATTCATCGCTTTAAGCTCGGCGGCGGCACGAAATACATCTTTCACACGGAGCTTCGCATTTTCGTTAATATCCGCACGGCTGAGCACTTCGGTTTCAACACCGTTTTCCACAATCGGCGCATACAGCACATTTGTACCGGCGGAAATTACTTCGCGAACTACGGTATCAAGGGTTTTTCCCGCTTGTTCCGCAAGTTTTTTTGTCGTCTCCACAATCGTGTTGTCAATTGCGGTAAGCTCAAGAAGGTCGGTCTGCTCAACATAGTCACCGTATTGGTCAACAGTAGAAGTCACAGTCGAAACAGACAGTTTATTCCCCGCAGGTGTCACACCTTCGGTAATAGGCGTAAGCGCTTTCGGAAGAGACGAGAACTTACGGAATTCAATCGTTCGCCCGCCATTCTTCGGAATAGGCCTCTTCTGCCCGAATTGGTCGTGTACAAGAGAAGGCCCCGCCATCGAAATCAGCGTTTTATCGTAAAAGGTCTTCATTTCGGCGGAAAGACCGCCGTTTTCATAGGATACGGACGAGTCGGGCGACTGAGCGTTAACGTAACTATCAGTCCCCATCACAGTCTCACCCGCACCGAACATTTGTAAATCAAGCTCATAAATCATATAAAATCCTCCAAAATTATAATATTACTTTCTCTCCTCTACCGACTTTTTTGACTATTTCCATAATCTCATCATCGGACATTTCCGAAACCGAACGCTTTCCAAGCGGAGTCGATACATGCGACATAGCACTTTCGGATATGCGCTTGCCTCTGTATTGAATATTCCTCGACAGAGCCTCACTCACCGCACGGGCAGTGTACTCCATCACCTCACCGATAATTTCATCTTTGTGAAGCGCTTCATACGAATCTTTAAGAGACATCCCCGCACCCAAAAGCGCACAAAATGCAGGTTTTGCGCACTCCGCATCAAGGTCAAATGACGGATATATACGTGATACTTCTTCGGCTTCGGATATCATCGAACGGTATATTTCCCCGGCTTTGGCAAGTCTGCGCTCATTCAGCACGTCGCGGAAACTCCTGTTTTCCGCATTTGACGAATATCCGCCGTTATCGTCAATTGCCAAATTACCGTCCGTACCGTTTTCGTCAAATTCACCAACAGCCCAAAAGGGCTCAACGACATCACCGCTTGCACCGTTTGCACCGTCAGCAGCGTTTGAACCTTCCATACTGCTTTTGAAAAGCGCACCGTCCAAACTGCCTTCGGCAAGAGAACCACCCGACAAATCACCGACCGCACCGAGCGCTTCACTTTCACCCGTAGCGCCCGTTTTGCCGCCAACCGACAAATCACTCACACCGCTTTTCCCGCCGACAGACCCGCCGACCGCACCAGCGTTTGAAACTTTTGACCCCTCGCCGCTTCCCTTTAAAACCGCACCGCTTTCCCTTAAACCGCCGTCGTTTTTAAGCGAAACACCTTCAGACACCCCGTTTTTAAGCGAAATTTCGCCGAAATCGAGGTTTTCAAGAGCCGAGGCCAACGTGTCAAGGTCGCCATTCTCAAGATTGAGCTTTTTACATACGGTTTCAAGCAAGGGCAAGACCTTAGCTTTGAACTTCTCAAGCTCTTTTGTCTCTTTGAACCGCCTGTCTATAACATTTTGGCATTTTCTCGAAAACGCATCTTTATACTCCCCTTTTATAAGCGCATCAAACGCTTCATCACTGCCCGAAATATCACCTTCGGCAGAGGAATCTTCGGAAAACATAGTCAGAACCAAAGGTTCACATACTCGCCCGGCGTCGGCGGGAAACCACGTACCGAAAAATTTATCGCCCGAAAACACACCGCGTTTAAGCTTCACGGAGAAAAGCTCCGACAAGGTCGTAAATATATTTAAAAGCATGCTTTTAACCCCCATCAATATACGGTCACATCACCGGGATAACGTTCTGCAATTGCAAAAATACCGTCCATCAGGATTTCGGCAATCGTCTCAAATTTCTTCACGTATCTCTTCTTAACCGTAAAATCAAGTACAGCTTCACCTTTATCCATCGAATGATAAAACTTCTCAATCTCGCCTTCGATATCCGTACTTCTCACCGCAAGATAGAAGTTGTAAACGAGAGCGGAAACCGCAGCACACACAAGCGGCCCTTCAACCTTTCTCTTATCGGCATGACCTCTCGCCGAAAAAATAAATCGCCCGTCCTCGCATTTATCAAAATTAATTTCAATCATAAATTCACCTCATTCCGCATAGTCAACACCGTCGGTGAACTTCACCGTAAGCGCCGCATCGTTTGCAGTCCCGTCGGAATTGATCCCTTTTCCCGCAAGATAAAGCCTTGTCGATTCACCGAATGACGGAATACCGTACAGCGTTCTCACACAGTCCGTCAGCACACGCACGGTCGATGCCATGTCTTTCAGTGCCTTAATATCGACTTTCTTCGTGTATTCGGGGCAAACAGCAGACGCTTTTTTAATACCCGCCTTATCCGACGAAATTACCATCGTATACTGATTTTCATCGCCTGCGGCGGCGCATATTCTGTCAGTCAATATTTCAGAAACCGTCCTCAGCCGCTCAAGCTTTTGTCCTGAGGAAAGACCGCCGTCAATAATCTTCTCAAGCGCCCCTTCGCAGTATTTGACAGCATCACTCTCACCGTGGTTCAATTTCTTCGTGTCAAATCCACCGTCTTTTAAATATTTCTTGACGTTAAGCTCACTCACACCGGCTTCACAAACGCTTTCTGTTTTACCGCCGACTTCACCGCACGATACTTCACAAACGGCTTCACCGCCGACCTTCACTCTCCCTCCGTTTTTGACTTCCCCACAGGATACTTCTTCACCGACTTCACCGCACGATACTTCACAAACGGCTTCACACCCATCACCGGCTTCACCGCTGTAGAAGTTCTCACCGGTAAGATGCCTGATTTTTGAATACCTGTAGGTAATCCCCCTTTCTCTCAAATACCTGTAGAACGTGGACGGCGAAATCCCGTACTTAATGCACAACTCCGATATCCCCATTCCGCGCCTGCGGTCACGTGCCGCCTCCAATATCTCTTTTTCCGTTAGCTTATACACCCTTTACTCCTTTCAAAATATACCAAGTATCATAATAAAACTCATTTTCCGCCCCAATAACCTCAAATCAAGAACATTTGTTCGCGTTACAGGACGAAAATATAACGGTTCTTCCCCGCTTTTTCTTACGTAACTATTCTACCAAAACGAATGAAAAAACACTCCCCGATACATCCGCAGAAATCAAAGGAATTTTTGAAAAACTTTTTCAAAACTCAAGGAAAGCAAAACCCGCACCCCAATTCAAAATGTGTTCACAGCCCAAAACACCCCATAACGC
>CAYZWD010000131.1:0-3609 GCA_964482115.1 uncultured Acidiphilium sp.
CGCTTTAACGGTTTGGAAACTTTAGCTTTCGATATCGATAATATAGATCTTCCGTTAGACAATAAGTTTTACGAAACGACTTTTTATGGCGTTTCCGCCGACGAAAATTTAAACAAGGATAATTTAATTGATTACGCGAAAGACTCTAGTGCTTTTGGTCTTTCTTGTTGGTTGGCGAACAATTACGACCCGCTACTCGCGGAAACAAAAAAACGAGTTGAAAACGTAGATGAAGATTTTAACGCAGAACAAAAACAAAACGGATTCAAAGTTTTTATTTGGATTTATTTTGTATATAAAGGTGAAAGCGAACAAGGCGGGCGCAAAGAGCCTAATGCGGAAAATTTGACGGTCAGAAAAATTAAAAAAAGCGACCCTAATTTTTATAATTATTATGCATACGAAATTTATATCGATAAAAACGAAGATGTCGATTATCCCTATTCAAGGAATTGCAGTTTTAGCGTCGATGTAATTTTAAACGAAGCAGATGAAGAGTATGCCGATTTAGTCGTGCAAAAATTAATCGAAAGCGCGGTTGTTTTAAAATAAATTGTGAAATAGGGGAAATAACACATAACAAACGCAAACAACGGAGCAAATCCAAAAAGAAATTGAAAGGCTAAAAAATAGTCCATATGTCAAAATCGCCAAAATGCCGTTATTGCTTTGACAATTTCGGCTCGTTGTATTATAATATAAACGCAAAATAAAAGATCGTTTAAATTAATTTTTACTCGTTTATCGTTTTTTTAAGGCGTTACGGCGCTAAAAAAGTGTTAAAAAGCTTAAAAACGTTAAAAAACGCGTTTAAAACGGTTTTTTATAAGTAAATCTGCGGCAAAATTACGGAGGTAAAGATGGAAACAGAAAATCTGCAAGACAGCGGCTTAACTTTATCCGATATTTTCAGAATGATAAAGGCGCACCTTATCGTGGTGCTTGCAATAATAGTCGTTTTCTTTGCGCTTGGCATGGTTTATGCAAGAATGCAAAAACCGAAATATAAATCGGAGGGCTCGGTTATTGCCGCGTACGATAGTACGAAGTATAACGAAGGGCAAACCTCTATTTCTACAGAATACACTCTTTCTAACTATATTATACCTACCGTATTAGATATTTTTATAGAGGAAAAAACACTTTCTATAGCGGTCGATAAGCTAGAGCTTAAGAGCGAAAACGGCGAGCTTGCCGAGGGTGACTCAATATCGGTGGCGGCGCTTCGCTCTAATTTGAGCTTGGTTCATGAGGACGAAAAGTCGCTTGTAATAAAGGTTTATTACGTGGCGTATTCGCCTGAAAACGCAAAAACTATTCTTTCTGCAATCGTTGATTCCGCAATAGAAGTGCTTAATAGCAAAAAGGACGGCACGGACGAACCTAAGTATAAGGTTTTGAACGAAAATATCGGTGTTTTATCGTCCGCTAATATGGGCAAGCAAACGGGTAGTTCTTCAAAATACGTTATAATATTCGCGTTGCTAGGCATAGTTCTTGCCGCGGCGTACGTATTCGTTTGCGAATTGTTCAACAATAAACTTAAATCGGCTGCGGATGTCGAGGCTATTATCGACGTACCCGTTTTCGCCGTCGTTCCCGATTATGATTTTACGGGTAACGACCGTAAGAATTTAAAAACGGAGGCGGGCAAATGATTTCGTTTTTAAGAAAATATCGTTTTAAACTTCATTCGTCGAAAGAAAAGAATTATCGCAACCCCGATTATAAAATCATCACTGTAGAAAAACCTTTATCGCCCGCAAGCGAGGCGTTCAGAAGGGTTAAAGTCGGGCTCGATTTTGCAAAAGACGGTGCAAATTCGCTAGTCGTTCAAGTGTGCTCCGCCATTAGGGGGGAGGGTAAAACCACGGCTTGCTTAAATATCGCCGCAACTTACGCCGAGGAAGGTAAGCGTGTTATCGTAATCGACCTAGACCTCAGATGCCCCCGCGTTCACCGTGCTTTCGGAATCGAAAATAAAAAGGGCATAGTCGATTATTTAGCAGGAAAAATCGATAAGCAAACCGCAATAAAGCACGGAAAAAACGGCATAGATTACGTTAACCGCGGAATGAGCGTTTCTTACCCCACGTCGGTTTTAAGCTCCAATCAGCTTGCCACATTTATTGCGGAATTAAGAAACGAATACGACGCAGTTTTAATCGACTGCCCGCCCGTATTAATGGTTAGCGACTCGTGCATTACCGCAAAGCTTTGCGACGGCGCAGTGTTCGTAATCTCCTCGCGCTCGAGCGATAAGGTCGCCGTAAAAGAGGCTATTACGATTTTAAAACAAAATCAAGTTCAGGTCTTCGGTTGTATTTTAACGGAGGTTGCTACTTCGCACGGCAACTATTATTATTCTTCCGATTCCTAATCTAGCAAAAAATTACCCACCGGTAATAAGTTATACCTCGTTTATATTTTACGTTAGCCGGCTTAAAGGGTTTGTTGTTTCAATGACCAAAAAAGTCGGTTAAAATTTTTTAATAGCATTATGACGGATATTCATACTCATGTTTTGCCGCTCGTTGACGACGGCAGTCCGTCGGTCGAAGTTTCGCTCGAGTTGTTAAAAAATCAAGTTCTTTCGGGTGTTCAAGCGGTCGTTTTAACCCCGCATTATTCGATAGAACGCGGCTTTACCGTTTCGGGCGAGGCGTTAACGGCGGCTTTTAATTCGTTTAAAAGCACGGTTCAGTCGGCGGGCATAAATATTAAGCTCTATTTAGGTCAAGAAATTTGCTACTCGCCCGGCATCGATATCGTGGAGCTTTTAAAAAAAGGCGAGCTTTTAACCATTAACGGCTCTAAATACGTACTTATCGAATTTTTATTCGACGAGCGCCCCGAATCTGTTTCCGACGTGATTTATTCTTTAAAAATCGCGGGGTATAAGGTCGTCGTCGCGCACGTGGAGCGGTATGAATGGATAACCTTAAACACGGTTAAATCGATGCGAGCAAACGGCGCGTTAGTTCAAGTTAACGCCGACTCGCTTTTTGGCAAAAACGGTTTTAAAGTAAAGCATTTCGCAAAAAAAATCATAAAAGAAGGCTTAGTGGATTTAGTCGCGAGCGACGAGCATTCGTTCCGCCCGTCATTATTAAAAAAAGCCCGCGCGCTTTTAAAAAACGACGGGTATTTTATTCCGCCCGAAGATATGTTTTTAAATTGAATAGTGCTTAAAAATTCATACGAAAACCAAAAAATCCATATAAAAAACGCGATTGCGGCATAACCGCACCCGCGTTTTTTTTGTAGTTGTCTTTTAATTTTGCGCCGATACTTTTTTATGCAAAACGCCGCGGCTTTCAGGCTTTTAAATTTCGCCGCAAAACGAATAATTTTCGTAAAAAGCGTTAAGCCCGTTTTTCATGTGCGTATAGTCGCATAAAGCAAGAGTTTCGCACGCGGAGTGCATGGCTAGCTGCGGTATGCCTATATCTACGCTTCTAACCGCGGCTTGGCTAGAACTTATCGCGCCGAGCGTGCCGCCGCAAGGTAAGTCGGAGCGTTGATAATAATCGCAATAGGGCACGCCCGCCTTGCTTAATATACTTTTTAAAATAGCGGAACTCATGCCGTCCGTAGTATAGTTTTGGT
>CAYZWD010000132.1:0-3601 GCA_964482115.1 uncultured Acidiphilium sp.
GGATATACTAGACCCCGCGTTGATGCGCCCCGGCAGATTCGACCGTCAGGTATACGTTAACTTGCCCGACGTTCGCGGCAGAGAGGCTATTTTAAAAGTGCACGCGCGCAACAAACCGCTTGCCGAAAACGTAAGCTTTAAAATTCTTGCACGAATGACGGCGGGCTTTTCGGGTGCGGACCTTGCTAACCTTTTAAACGAGGCGGCGATTTTGGCTGCCCGCGCAAACAGAAAGGCTATTACCAACGCCGACCTTTACGAGGGCATTGAAAAAGTGCTTATGGGTCCGCAAAAACGCAGCCATTTGGTTACCGAAAGCGACAAGCGCATAACAGCTTATCACGAGGCGGGGCACGCCATTTTGGCAAAGCTTCTGCCTAATTGCGACGAGGTTCACGAAGTTACCATTATTCCTCGCGGGCAAGCGGGCGGATACACGCTTACTCGCCCGCAAAACGATACCCAATATACGTCGCGCAATAAGCTTTTGGATAATTTGGTTATGACGATGGGCGGAAGAGCCGCCGAAGAGCTTATTATTAAAGATTATACCTCGGGCGCGAGCGCGGATATTAAACAAGCTTCAAAAATAGCAAGGGCTATGGTTACCGAGCTAGGTATGAGCGAGGTCGTGGGGCCCGTTAACTACGGTAGCGACGATCAAATTTTCGTGGGGCGCGATTATCAAACGCGCGCAAGTTACAGCGAGGCTATGGCTAAGCTTATCGACGAAGAGGTCGAAAAACTTATTAAAACCGCGCACGAAAAAGCGCTCGACGTGCTTAAAAACAACAAAGACTTGCTCGATCGAATGGCTAGAGTTTTGGTTGAGCGCGAAACTATTTATAGCGACGAAGTTCAAATGCTCGTTGACGGCGCTAGCGTTGAAGACGTCGCGGCGTATATGGATAAAAATGCCGCCGACGAAAAAGAAAACCCTTTCCGCGTTAAAGAGCGCAAAATAAACGCCGAAAAATTCGCTAATTCAGCCGAAAATTCATCCGATAATTCAGCGGCGCAAACGGGAGAAACCGCGGGCGCAAACGGCGTAGAAAGGCTCGATTTAGGCGGCGCAAACGGCGCCTTTAACGACGACGGTGACAAAGACGGCGACAAAGACGGCGACAAAAAGGACGAGTAATTTATAAAATCTATAAGATTTATAAGCGACGAAAAATCGCAGGTTTTATAAAACGCAAGCGGAGCGGAAAAAACTAAAGAAAACGCAAAACGGCAAAACTAAAGGAAACGAAAGCAATACGTTTTTCCGTTTCGCTAACCAAATAGCAGTAGCGTTAAAAAACAAAGAAGGATAAAAAATATGGCAAAGATAATCGCTTTTTCAAACCAAAAAGGCGGGGTTGGCAAAACGTCGTCGTGCGTGAACGTTTCGGCGTACCTTGCAAAAAAAGGCAAAAAAACGTTGCTTATCGATATGGACCCGCAAGGCAACGCCACTACGGGGCTAGGGCTTAGCAAAAACGAGCTTAGCGAATCGGTTTATAACGTTTTAATCGACGAAACGCCCGCCAAAAGCTGCGTTAAAAAAACGCCGGTAGAAAACCTTTCCGTTTTGCCCTCTAGCATCGATTTAGCGGGAGCCGAAGTGGAGTTAGTTTATTTAAAAAACCGCGAAAAACGCCTTGCCGCCGCAATAGAAAGCTTAAAGGGCGACTTCGATTATATAACCATAGATTGCCCGCCTTCGCTTGGGCTGTTAACCATAAACGCGCTTGCCGCGAGCGATTCCGTAATAATTCCCATTCAAAGCGAATATTACGCGTTAGAGGGGCTTAGTCAGCTGCTTAACACCATAAAACTCGTAGTTAAAGCGCTTAACCCCAAGCTCGAAATAGAGGGCGTTGTGGTAACTATGTACGACGGACGCGCGCTTATTTCTAAGCAAATATGCGCCGAAATACATAAATACTTCGGCAAAAAAACTTTCAACACGGTAATTCCGCGAAACATAAGGGTTTCGGAAGCGCCTAGCCACGGCGTGCCCGTAATGTTGCACGATCCGCGCTCGAACGGAGCAAAGGCTTACGACGCGCTTACGGACGAGCTTTTGGCAAACAACGAACGTTAATTAGCTTTTTTGCCCGCAAACGGCTTTGCGCTTTAAAAAGCGCGATTAGCGCGGTTTTGCCGCTATAATAAAGTAAAAGTTGCGAGCCGTTTTTAGCTGCGCTTGCGGCGTTCTATGCGCTTTTTGCGGATGTTTAACCGTTTTTAACTTCAAATTCGGTTAAGCTATGCTTTTCGCGCGCGACCTCATTATATACAAGCGCGCATGCGCACGCACGTGCGCATGTACGCACGCATGAGCGTTAAGGCGCGGCGTGAGAGCTGAGCCCGCGAATTGTTTTAAATGCAAGAGTTTTTTGCGAACAAGCGGCAAACGAGGCGCAGGCGAACGGCTAAAAAATATTAATTAATAACGAACGACTAACAACAAAAACCGCTTTAAGCGGTAACAAAAAAATTCACGCAAAGGAGAATGAAAAATGAAGGTCAACAAGGGATTGGGTAAGGGATTATCCGCGTTATTTAAAGAAACGGAAGAAGATTATAGCCGTTTTTCGTTCGATTCGACGAAGATGACGGAAGAAGAGGCTAATTCGGTTCACGAAATTCCGCTTGAAAAAATCGACGCGAACCCCAATCAGCCGCGTAAATCGTTTGAAGAAGAGCCGCTACGCGAGCTTGCGGACTCTATTTCCGTGCACGGCGTAATATCGCCCATCGTGCTCAACAAGCAGGGCGGAAGATACATGATAATCGCGGGCGAACGCCGTTTCAGGGCTTCTAAACTAGCGGGAAAAACCACTATTCCCGCCATTATCCGCAATTACGACGAGCGCCAAGTTAAAGAAATTTCGCTAATTGAAAACCTTCAACGCGAAGATTTAAACCCCATAGAGGCGGCAACTTCGATGCGTCAGCTTATGGACGATTATAAAATGACGCAAGAAGAACTTTCCGCGCGCATAGGCAAAAGCCGTTCTGCAATAGCCAATATGTTAAGGTTATTAACGCTTTCCGCACAAGTAATTAAGATGGTTGAAAGCAATAAGCTTTCCGCGGGGCATGCGCGCGCGCTAGTCACTTTGCCGGCTGACGTGCAAGAAACCATAGCCGAAAAAGCGGTTAAAGATAAATATTCCGTGCGCGAAATAGAACAAGCCGTGCGCGATTATTACAACCCGCCCGAAGATGCTAAAAAGGCTAAAAAAGCCAAGTTAGAGGCGCAAATGAGCGTTGAGCTTAAAGATATGGTAAACCGTATGCAACGCGATTTCGGCACTAAGGTCAGCGCTATAGGTAACGATAAAAAGGGTAGAATTTACATAGATTATTACACCCGCGACGACCTTGACAGGCTTATTGAAATTTTAGACGTTATCGAGAAAAACAGAAAGTAATACGTGCTTGTTTAAAGCAAAAAGCAAGCGAATAAACTAACGTTAAAAGAATGCGGCGGCGCGGCTGAGGTTTGCGCACGCCGTTTTTTTTGTGCGCTTTTTTTCTCTACCGAAAAATTAAGGTTCTAAAATAAATGTTGGGGTGTGAAAAAAAATACTCCAACATTTTTTCATTT
>CAYZWD010000133.1:0-3595 GCA_964482115.1 uncultured Acidiphilium sp.
TAAAAAGACGGTGTACTACGCAAAATCAACCAGTTCTTCGTTCACCAGCACCGCTAGTTCTTACTTTAAGCTTGCGGACGTCGGTACTTATAAGTTTTACGTAGTTTTTGAAGACTACGCTAAAAACAGCGCGTTCGTTAACCTTAGCGCAACCGACGACGACGGTAACGCTTTATACGAGCGTAAGGTAGTTGGCGGCATCGAAGGTTTTTACGATGGCGATAACAACTTGGTAGTTCCTATTTTTAGCTTTACCGTAAGCAAAGGCAAAGCCCCCGAAATTAAACTTGGAAAATCTAACAACGGTTATTTCGGTTTAGAATATGAAGTAGAGGCGTTCACCGCCGTGGTTGCCGAGGGTAACAATTCGGCTAAAAAATACACCTTGTATTTCAGCAAGAACGACGTATCCGGCGGTATATCCGATTGGAACAACGCAGGCGCTAGAATTTTAGAAGAATTAACGGTTAACAACACCGTTATAGATATTACGGACGACGAAAATTACGATTTCAATTCTTCTGATCTCACCTTTACGCCCTCCGAAGTTGCTGGTTATTATTACGTAGTATGCCGCGTTTCAGACGAAAACGGCACTACCACTAAGGTTTGCAACCCCATCGAGGTTAAAGAAGGCTTTAGCGAAGTTAAACGCGCGTTCGACGTCGGCGCATTCTTCAAAAACAACTATCTTTCGATAATTTTCTTATCGGTTGCGGTGCTCTCTGCAATAGGCATAGTATTGCTCATATTCATTAAGCCTAAGGAAAAAGTTGAAGAAGAGGTTAAGCCTCAAGCTAAAAACTAATTAAAAACGGTTGTTGCGGGCGGGAGCGGTAAGTTGGCTCCCGCCCGTTTTTTATGTTTTGCTTTGCGGCTGCACTTAAATTCTTTTAAGCCGCGGAAAAAGCAGGCAAAACCGTTAATTTATATATATATTAAAATGAAAGCAATATCGTTAAAAAAACTCAATTCAAAAGCGGTTATAGGTTGCGGCGCGCTTAGTTCTATTCACGGCGTAATACCGCAAAACGCAAAAATCGCGCTAATTTATTCTGAAAACTTAGGAGCGGATACCTCGGCTAAACTTTTTAACGCGCTTAGCGGAATTAAAACTCACGCGCTAAAAATAAGCGACGGCGAGTCGGCTAAAAGTATAACGCGCGCTTGCGAAATTACCGAGTTTTTAGCCGCTAACGGGTTTAACCGCGGCGACGTAATCGTGGCGGCGGGCGGCGGCACGGTTTGCGATTTGTGCGGATTCGTGGCTAGCGTGTATATGCGCGGAATTAAATATATAACCGTTCCGACCACTCTTTTATGCGCCGTAGACGCGTGTTTAGGCGGCAAAACTGCGGTAGATATTCCGCACGTAAAAAACGGTTGGGGCACGTTTTATCAGCCCGCGCTTGCCGCCGTCGATTGCGATATTTTAAAAAATCTTAACGGTAAGGCGTTTAGCGGCGGACTTTCTGAAATAGTTAAATACGGCGTTATTTGCCCCGAATTTTTGGGGTATCTTGCCAAGTTTGGCTGCGCGGAGGATATCCGCGGTAACTTAGGAAACGTAATTTACCGCTGTTTAAAAATTAAGGCGGCAACCGTTCGGCTAGACGAGCGCGATTTAGGCGTTCGCAAAACGTTAAACTTAGGGCATACCGTCGCCCACGCGATAGAACAAGCTAGCGGTTACGCGGTAGAACACGGCGAATCGGTTGCAAAGGGCGTTTATGCGGAGGCGGCGCTTGCGGTTAAACTGGGTAACCTTTCGTTAGAACGGTTTAAATTAATAGAACAAACGCTTTACCGTTTGATAGATAATTTTACGCCGCAACGCGATTTAGCAAGTTTAATACCGTATATGCGGCTTGATAAAAAGAACGGCGCAGTCGGCGTTACGTTCGCTTTACCAACGGATAGCGGCGCAAAAATAGTTGCGCTTTCAGAGCAAACGCTAACCAAGCTGCTAACTGATTAGTTTAGCGCGCCCGCGGCGGGTGCATAAAAAACGATATGAAAAATTTTATTTTAAAACTAGAAAAAGAGTACCCAAGGCTACTTGAAATATTTAGGTTTTTGCTAATCGGCGGGTTTGCGACCCTTATCGATATGTGCGTTATGGCGCTTATTATTTATTTACCGAACGCGCCGCTTTTCGATAATAAGTTATACAACGTGTTTTTATATAAAAACGCGGTTAGCGGGATTGTGGTTGCGGCGGCAAACGCGTGCGGGTTTATATCCGGGCTTTTGTTTAATTACGCGTTTTCGCTTATTTTCGTTTATAAAGGCGATAACTCGTCCGCAAAAACGGGTAGGGGATTTTTGGGCTTTGCGGCGTTATCTCTTGCGGGGCTTACAATTCAAACCGCGGGCGTTTACGTTGGCTACGAACTGCTTAATATTAACGAGTGGATAGTAAAAATAATATTCGTTTTTATAGTGCTCGTGTTTAATTATTACACAAGAAAGAAATTCATTTTTAACGGCGCGGCTAAAGCGGACGAGGCGGAAGTCGGTGAGGCGGAAGTCGGTGAGGCGGAAGAACCAAACGCGGAAAAGAACGGCGTAACCGCTAAAAACGGTGCGGATAAAAACCGCGCGAATAACGACGACTAAAACGTAAAAAACGGCGGAATCGTGCAAAAACACGAAAAAAACGGAATAATATAAAAAACGAGCTCGGCTTTTTTTAGCCGAGCTTTTTAAATTATTCGAAAGTGCTTGATAAAATTTTTTTATTATGTTATACTGTTTTTTGCCAAACCAACAAAATAGAGCAATAGGGGTATTAGGGATATTATACCCTTTTTTAAGCGTACCATAGGCATAATTTGTAAAAATGCAGATTCCGTTCATATGGCACGCGAATATCCCGCGCTCTTTTATGTTTGGTTTGGCGACTAACGAGGTCTGCGTTTTTGTGCGTCGGCTTCGGTCGGCGCACTTTTTTTGGGTGCGACTAACTTTTCGGAGCGCCTTATGCCAAAAAACAGCAGTCTGCGCAAGGCTAACAGAATTAAAAACGACGAATTTTACACCAAGCTTTGCGACGTGCAATACGAACTTTCGCATTATTCCAAACGATTTTTTAACAAAACCGTCTATTGCAATTGCGACGATCCCTTTGAAAGCAACTTTTTTAAATATTTCGCGCTTAATTTTAACGCGCTCGGTTTAAAAAAACTAGTTTGCACATGTTATCGGTCGCCCGTTTTTAAGCAGTTAAACTTATTTTGCTCGGGCGAGCAAACCGATTTAACTAGCGAGCTTAATTTAAGCGACGACTTCGCTAATTACAGGCGGGGCGGGGCGGCGTATAAAATAGTGGTTAACGCGGCGGTAAGCGGGCTAAGCGAAGGGCTTTCGTGCCGAGCGATTATAAAAAAACTTTTAAAAAATAAGCAAAATTGCATAGAACTTTTAAAAGGCAACGGCGATTTTAGAAGTAGCGAATGCTTGCAAATTTTAAAACAAGCCGATATAGTGGTTACCAACCCGCCATTTTCCTTGCTGCGCGAATTCGTGGCGACGCTTATAAACGCCGAAAAGGAATTTTTAATAATAGGCAGCCAAAACGCCATTACCTATAAAG
>CAYZWD010000134.1:0-3530 GCA_964482115.1 uncultured Acidiphilium sp.
AGCTCCCTCAATAATAAACGGCGGTTTAAACCGTAAATTATCTGAATTAATACTCTGCAACCTCTATCTGATTCAATCCGAGTTCGACAGGTGTTTCTCTGCCGAGCATTGAAATCATTACAACGACTGCCTCTTTTTCAAGATCGATGCTATCAATAACACCGCTGTAGCCGTCGAAGGGGCCGCTTAAAATGTTGACGAAATCGCCCACCTTGTAGTTGACTTCGACGCTTCTCTTTTCGATGCCGAGTTTAATAACCTCTTCATCTGAAAGGGGAAGTGGTTTGCTTCCCGGACCAACAAAGCCTGTTACACCACGTGTATTACGAATTACATACCACGCTTCGTCTGTCATAGAAAGCTCTTCATCTTCAAATTCGCTCTTTTTCTTATATATACAAGCGACCTTTATCATAACATAACCCGGGAAAAGCTTACGCTCAACCTCACGAACCTTGTCGTCTTTAATTTCCGTTACAGTTTCGGTGGGTATTCTTACTTCAAAAATCTGATCTTGCATTTTGCGGTTTTCAACAACCGTAGCGATATTTGATGCTACCTTATTTTCGTAGCCTGAGTAGGTGTGTACTACAAACCATCTGGCGTTGTCTGCCATTGCTACACCTCCTGTTACAACTGATTATTCTTCGGCTTTGGCTGTGTTATCAGCCTTGTCCTCAGCTGTTGTACCTTCAGCCTTGTCAGTGGCTTTGGTAACTTCTTCACTGTCGTCTTTTGCCTTGGTTGTATCCTCGGCATCGTCATCGTGATCGTGGTCGTGATCATGAGCATCTGTTGTCTGCTCAACTGTTGTCTCATCACCGAGTGCAAGGTTCTTGAGTCCCTTAACACCTGCTGAAAGAGCTGAGTCAATAGCAAACACAACAACTGCAACGATTGCTACAACTAAAAGCACGATTCCGGTATTCTTTAAGACAGTTTTGGCATCCGGCCATACGATTTTCTTGGTTTCACCTTTGAAATCCTTGAAAAAGCGCTTGGTGTTTTTGCCTGTACGGGCGAAGAAGTTTGGCTTATCTGATTTTTTGTTACCCTTTGCAGCCTTAGCTACCTTAGCAGCAGCCTTGCTCTCATCAGTTGTGGCCTTATCAACCTTTGAATTCTGGGTGACTTTCTTTTCCTTGTCAGCCATTTCTCTTACCTCCCGCTATTATTTTGTTTCTTTGTGGAGTGTGTGCTGTTGTACCTTCAGCCTTGTCAGTGGCTTTGGTAACTTCTTCACTGTCGTCTTTTGCCTTGGTTGTATCCTCGGCATCGTCATCGTGATCGTGGTCGTGATCATGAGCATCTGTTGTCTGCTCAACTGTTGTCTCATCACCGAGTGCAAGGTTCTTGAGTCCCTTAACACCTGCTGAAAGAGCTGAGTCAATAGCAAACACAACAACTGCAACGATTGCTACAACTAAAAGCACGATTCCGGTATTCTTTAAGACAGTTTTGGCATCCGGCCATACGATTTTCTTGGTTTCACCTTTGAAATCCTTGAAAAAGCGCTTGGTGTTTTTGCCTGTACGGGCGAAGAAGTTTGGCTTATCTGATTTTTTGTTACCCTTTGCAGCCTTAGCTACCTTAGCAGCAGCCTTGCTCTCATCAGTTGTGGCCTTATCAACCTTTGAATTCTGGGTGACTTTCTTTTCCTTGTCAGCCATTTCTCTTACCTCCCGCTATTATTTTGTTTCTTTGTGGAGTGTGTGCTTCTTGCAGAATCTGCAATACTTGTTCATCTCCAACCTGTCAGGATTGTTCTTTTTGTTTTTCATTGTGTTGTAATTGCGCTGTTTGCACTCTGTGCAAGATAAAGTAACCTTTACTCTCATGAACGGCACCTCCATTATCGGAAATTTTAATTTGAAAAAAGGTACAACAGCCTTTCTTCAAACATTAAGGCCTCCCTCTTATTCGGACACAAAAATAAAGCCCTCTTCAGAGGTGAGACTATTTTAACATACAAATAGTTCACCGTCAAGGGCTTTTTTCAAATTTTTCGGTTAAAATGACAAATTTTTTTATGTTTTTTTGTCTGTTTCCACAAAACAGAGCGTTAACTTTAGCCGCACAGCTTGCGGTACCAAAAAACTATCAGTCAATAACTGTCATTTCTTTAATTGTAATAGGTGAAACCGGTGAAGCCTTCTCCCCCATTGAGTTATAGGTTCTGTATTCATTAAGGAAGCTGTCTACATTTTCCATACCCTCGATAACCTTACCAAAAGCAGCATAGTTACCATCGAGGAAGGTGCAATCATCACTGTAGCAGATAAAAAACTGGCTTGATGCTGAGTTGGGCTGCATTGATCTTGCCATTGAGATAACACCTCTTGTGTGTGAGAGTGTGTTTTGCTTAAATCCGTTTGCTGAAAATTCACCGTGAATATTCTTTCCGCTACCGCCCATTCCGGTACCCTCAGGGTCGCCGCCTTGAGCCATAAAGCCGTCAACTA
Organism: uncultured Acidiphilium sp.; assembly: GCA_964482115.1. GTDB lineage: Bacteria > Bacillota > Clostridia > Christensenellales > Borkfalkiaceae > HGM11416. The sequence continues at coordinate 2,463 of CAYZWD010000134.1, forward strand.
CTCTGTGAAAAATTGTTCCGTTATAAAAGCCACTTCCTGCAAGTTCGAGGAAATTTGCAACCGTTGCCGGTGCGAACTCAGGATAAAGCTCAATTGTAAATTCGCCATGGTTTTCCATTGTTACTTTAACTTTTGACATAGTAATAACTCCTTTTACATTATAAAAGCGGTCACAAAGGTAACCGCTTTATATTTTTAGTTGTTTCCGAAAATGTTTCTGCCCTTGAAAACGGGAAGTACATCGCTTTCCTCTTCGTCGGGATCATCAAAAATTGAGCCTGACTTTTTGGGAGGTGTTTCGATAACATCGAAGGTCTGTGTTGCAGCCGGAGCTGTCGGTGCAACAGGTGAGGTCGGTGCTGTCGGTGCTTCGGGTACGGGATCAAGAGTCATTTCAGGGAAAACCGGTGCTGCCGCAGGAGCCTTACCGTTTGCTGCAGCTGCAGCTTGCTCGAAAATTGAAACAAATGACTGACCGAATTTTGTTGAAGCAAAATCTACAGCTTCCTTGCTCATTGAACCGAAGATAGTGTCCTGTGTGGGAGCAGCCTGGCTGATAAACTCAGGAGCCGGCTGTGCAGTGCCGTTAGCAGCTGAAGCTACTGCTTCCTGCTGAGGCTTAGCTGACTCTGATGTACCAAAGCCTGTTGCAATAACTGTAATGAGCATTTCGTCACCCATATCTTCGTCAAATACTGAACCGAAGATGATGTTTGCATCGGGATGTGATGCATCGGAAATAAGTGAGCCTGCCTGCTCGATCATATCAAGTGACATATCGCTTGAGCAAGTAACATTGATGATTACGCCACTTGCACCGTCAATAGCTGTTTCAAGAAGCGGACTGGTAATAGCCTGCTTCGTAGCCTCCGCTGCACAATCTGCGCCTCTGCCACGGCCGATACCCATATGAGCTCTGCCGGCATCCTTCATGACGCTCTTAATATCAGCAAAGTCAAGGTTGATATAACCGGGAACCTTAATTGTATCGGAAATACTCTGAACACCCTGCCAAAGAACATCGTTTGCCTTTGAGAAAGCATCCTTACCGCTAAGAGACTTATCGCC
>CAYZWD010000135.1:0-3516 GCA_964482115.1 uncultured Acidiphilium sp.
TTAGTATAACACTAAATCGGCAACTTTGTCAACGGTTTTTTAGCCGTTCTGCCGCGCTTTGCTTTTCGGCGGTTTTCTCAACCGTTTTTTTTGCGATTTTCTCCGTAACTTTTTCGGCGCGTTCGGTAGAAACGGCGGTTTTTTCGGAGGTTTTTGCGGCGCGTTTTGCGGCGCGTTCTTCGGCTTTTCTTTGGCGAAAGGCGGCGAACTTTTTTTGTTGTTCTTGAAGTTTTTTCTCTAACCGCGCTTGCTTTTCTTTTTGCTCGGCTGCTTGAAAAGCCGGCGCCTTTTCGATATAATAAGCAAGAGGATTGCCGCTTTTATTGCAAATTTCTTGGGCTACGCGCATAGTAAAATACGCGTCCGCGTCGCTACGGTGGGCATGGTCGTCTGCCTCGCCGGTGTAAAAAGCGTATTCCAACACTAGTTTTCTGAACGCGCGGTTTTCGGCTTGGCGAATTAGCGTTTGCACGTCGTAAAAGGTCGCGGGGATTTTTTCAAGCCCGTAGCGTTCGCAATCGCCGTTTAAAAATTTTAAGTCGTTTTCTACACCGTAGCCTACGCACACCACGTTTTCAGCCGTCATAATCTCGCGAAGCCTGGGGTAAACCGCGGCAAAATCGGGCGCGGTTTTTATTTGCGCCGACTTATACGCCAAAATGTGCTTTTTTACGTAAACGTCAAAGCGGGTGCGCGGATTTATTACTATGTCTTCTTGCGGAGATATTACGTTGAACTGCTCGTCCGTAAGCAAGTAACCAAAGCTGAAAATATTGCCGTTCGAGCGGCAATTTGCGCTTTCGGTATCGAAGAATAAGTATTTCATGTGCGGAATTCGTAACGGATTTTTTACTTTTTTTTGCGTTTCTAGTGCGTTTTTGTAAACTTTTAATGCGCATTAACGCAGCTTTTAGCGTGGTTTTGCGTGTTTTTAACGTTTTTTCGCGGTAGCTATTTTTAAGCTCGGTAGTTACTTCTAAGCTCGGTCGTTATCTTCGGCGTTTTCACGGAAACGCGCCGCGAACGAAGGTTTTTGCCCCTTAGCGTATAGGTGCGCCGTTTCGCCGAACCCTAGCAGCCTTAACGAAGCCACGCCGGGAACGCGCTCTTCGGTAACGATAGTGGTAACCGATGACGGCAAAGCGCAAAAATTTTGCCAAAACGGATAAGGCGAAACGCCGAACAAATGCGACAGCATAACGCATTCCACCCCGAAATGGCAGAAAAAAGCAAGCACGTTTTTGTTGCCGTTTTTTACCTCGAAATAGCCGTTAACGGGCTTATAGCCTTGCTTTTGTAAAACTTCGAACAGCCCGTTTTTAACGCTTTCATACTCGCTTACAAAGTTAGTATCGGCAAACTGTTTTTGGCTTAACCAGTCGCTCCCTTTAAGCTCGGGGTGAGCGGCGTAATAGGAGGGAAGCAAGTCCCACGCGTAGCTGTTTTGCTCGCCTGCGGCGTCGATTTTACCCTCGAATTCGCGTAGCCAGCCGCATTCTTCAACGGGAACGTTTATACCTCTAAGCCCTATTTCAGCTGTCAACTTCGCCCTGCCCAGCGGAGAGCGATATGCGTGGGTTATGCCCGCGGTTTTTAAATATTCGTTTAAAGCCTCCGCCTCGCTTACGCCTTTTTGCGTTAGCGAATCGATTGCATAATCTGGGTCGCCGTGGCGAATTATTAAAATTTTCATTATTTCTCCTTTATTAAGCAGTGCAAATATTCAACGGTAGTATCGGCTTTGCTTTGGCGCGCGCTATCAGCCTTAAACCGCTTATGTTCGCGCATATAAACCTTATAGCGCCCGTATTTAGACATTATTTTTTCTATATCGTTAAACGACATAAGCCCTTCGTTATTATAACTTAAAAACACGTATTTAAACTTGGCGTTTTTAACTATATCCGCAAAGGTTTTTTGAACTTTTCCACGCACGCAAAAATTACTTTTTTGGCTAGCGTAGTCGCGTAGCCCGGTTTTGCCTTTAATTTGCGGATTATCGTATTTTGCAAGCGTTTCGAGCAAGTGATAATTAGTGCAATATTGCCGCGCGTTATACGGCGGATCTAAATATAAAATATCGCCCGAAACGGTTTTTATAAGCTCGCTAACGTTTTCGTTATAAGCCTTGCCCGTTACGCCCGCCACCGTTGGCGCGGCGGTTATAACCATATCGCGCGTAGCCGATTTTTTAAGCTTTTTTAAAAACGCACCGTATACGGAGGCGGTGTTGGCGTATTTATCCGCGCTGTTTATAAGCGAGGCAAGCAAAAAGTAGTACTCTTGCTCGCTAATTTTTCCGTCCGCGTATTCGTTTTCAATAAAAATTCGAACGCCGTCGCACTTTTTTGCGTTTTCGTCTGAAAAATACATGCGGCAAAATTCCGCGTTTTGCGTGCCGCCTGCCGAATAGTTTTTATATATAAACCCCTCTTGCGGACTAGCGGAGTTAACCGCGGTTATAAGCTGCTCGCGGCGCTCTTCGCTAATATTTTCGCATTCTAATAAGTTTTTTATAACTGCGTAACCGTAATATTGGTTGTCGTTAGCGATAACCGAATAGCCGCGGCTTTTAAACTCCGCCGCAACTACCCCCGTGCCGGACATTAAGTCTGCGAAAACCAACTCGGACGGTTTACGGTTTTCACCCGAAAGCTCTAACGTTTTTTCGATTGACTGCACTAAAAAATCTAAAATTGAATATTTTGAGCCGATGTAATTCATGCGTATATTTTAACATATTAAGTTTTTTTTGTAAAACCGTTCGCACGCGCGAACGCAAATTCACCTAAAATTCGCTTAAAATTCGCCTAATATTCACCTAGAATGCACCTAAAACTCAACGGTAAACTTCTAGAAATTAACACCGCGTTTTTTAACGCGCGCCTCGCGGCATTTTTTAAGCTCCGGCAAGCATATTATTCCGCTTGCGCATACCTCCGCTCCGTCGCCGAACGAATTAAAAACGCACGTTTCATCGGGCGCGATTAAAACGAAATTAACGCCGTAACAATAAGCGTAAAATTCGGCTGCAATTTTTGCTTTGCGATTTAAAAAGCCCGCGTATAGGTCGATTATCGCGCTACAACCGCATGCGCAAAGGGCGAAAATCGCGTTGGGCGAAAATATATCTTTATCCACCAAAACGCCTATTTTTTCGCCGCGCACCGAAAACGTTTTATACCCGCGCGAACAAGAAAAACCCTCTTCGTCCGCATTCATATCGCAAATGGCGGTAAGCCTTCCGTTTTCAAACGCGAAAACGGAGCGCCGTTTTACGCCGTAATTATCCGAAACGCACCCCGCAAGCAAAACCCCGCCCGCTCGTTTAGACAACTTGCCTAAACTTAAAAGTTCGGCGGCGTCACCTTTAATTTGTTTTTTAAAATTAATTTCGCCCGTAACGCCGAAAGGCAACGCGTTTAAATCGCTTTTGCCGTCCGCTTCGGCTTTTTTTAAAACCCGAACGCGCAAAATATTTATCCCCCGCGCTTACATTATATTCAAATGCAACGC
>CAYZWD010000136.1:0-3506 GCA_964482115.1 uncultured Acidiphilium sp.
TCGACATATAGGCAGACTTTTTATTCCGCGCGTAAAATTACGGCGCCGTCGATTACGAAGTAGGCAAAATATCGCCGCGCAATTCCGTTTATTAAAAAAAGTATTTAGGAGCTGAAAAATATGGACGTAATAATTTTTGGCGGGCAAAGCAATATGATGGGGCAAACGGGGAGCATGCCTACCCCGAACTTGCCCGTAAAAAACGCCTTCGAATATAAATACATGGCAAACGAAATAGTCCCGCTCGTTCACCCCGTAGGCGAAACGATAGGCGAGTGGCTACACGGCGCTGAAAAAGGCGGGGGAGGCTCGCTAGTGCCCTTCTTTTGCGACGCGTACGTGCGGCTCACTAAAAAAAGGTGCTTGCCGTGCATGCGGCTCACGCAAACACCACCGTTGGCGAATGGCTTTACGGCACGCAAAATTACGCCGTTGCACAAAAGAAAATATCCGCCGCGTTAAAAGCGGCGAGCAAAAACTTCGAGGTGGAAAAAGTATATTACGTATGGCTGCAAGGAGAAACGGACGCCCTTATTTCAACCACCGAAAACGAGTATAAAAACAGCCTTACTCTTTATAAAAATCAACTAAAAGAGCACTTTAAAATAGACGCGTTCGGCATAATTCGCGTTGGGTATTTTGCTTCGTTCGTGCCGTGGCTCAACGACGAGCGCGACCAAGCCGCGCGCACCGCCGCCGACGAGCAAATCATGCACGCGCAAGACGAACTTGCAAAAACGGACGGCGATTTTGTAATTTTAACCCGCATACTTTCAGCGCTCAGCACTAACCAAAACTATCTTAACCCCGCAGCCGTAGGGCATTACAATAACGAGGCGCTTAAAATAATAGGCAAAACAGCCGGCGAGGCGCTAGCAAAAATACGCAACGACTAACGCGTATTTACCCTTGCGCGCACGCACGCAAAAAACACTTCCGCCAGCGAAGCACTTCCACACGCAAAAGCAATTCTGCCCGAACCCCCAAAACAATAAGCGAAAAAGCAAATTTCAAAAAATAATTTACCGAATTTTCCGAGAAATCTAAAGTTACACTTTAGCTTTCTCGGATTTTTTATACTCCAAAGCATATTTTCTTTTTTAAAACCAAGAAACAACCAGCAAAAAATCACAAAGCAAATACCCGACAAAAAAAACAATAAAAGTGCCGTTTTTCGACCTATAGGCTGACTTTTTTAAAAATTCATAATAAGAACGATTAAAAATCCCGTTAAAAAATTCTTCGTTTAATACGTCGGATTTTTTATTTTTACGCTTTTTGCCAACTCTACCCTTTTTTTATTTTTTTTACTTTTTTTGCAAGATTGCTTGTTAAAATTTTAGCTATGTGTTATAGTGTTATCTAGAAAAAAATCAAGTTTTTCGGGGATAGTATGTTTAAAATTTTAATTGCAGAAGACGATAACGAGCTAAGGCTTATGTTCAAGCGCGCGCTGACCAAAAACGGCTTTACCGTAACGGACGTTGTAAACGGCGAAGAGGCGCTTAACGCCACGGCGGACAGCTCGTTCGACTTGATCGTTTCCGATATAATGATGCCCGTGGTTGACGGTTACGAACTAGTTCGCACGTTGCGCTCTAACGGCGATAAAACGCCCGTTTTGATGATTACCGCAAAAAGCGAATACGAAGATATGCGGCTAGGATTTTTATCCGGTTCGGACGACTATATGGTTAAACCCGTGAACGTTAACGAAATGCTGCTTAGAATAAACGCTTTGCTGCGCCGAGCGCAAATGATTAACGACCATACTCAAACCATAGGCGGCACGACTTTAGAATTCGATACTTTTACCGCAATAACGGGCGGCAATCGCATTGTTTTGCCGCAAAAAGAATTTATGATATTATATAAGCTGTTCGCATCCCCCGGTAAACTGTTCACCCGCCAACAGCTTATGGACGACGTTTGGGGATATAATACGGATAGCGACGTGCACACGCTAGACGTGCATATCGGGCGGCTACGCGATAAATTCCGCGATAATCCGGATTTTGAAATAGTAACCATGCGCGGCGTGGGATTTAAGGCGGTTAAAAAATGAAAATTTTTAAAATTAAAAACTCCAAACTCGATAACAACGAGCTTAGCGGTAACGATAAAAACGGCACCGAACGACGTTGCGGCAAGGCTAGCAAAAACGAACGTGCCGGCGCCGCACTTAATAAGCTTAACGCCGCCGAACACGACGCCGAGCTTAATAATGCCGAGAACAACGGCACCGAACACGCCGACGCCGAGCATAACAGCCGCAAACAAAAAAGCCTCCGCTTAAAACGGTACGCCCTGCCCGCGTGGAAAAAGAAAAAACGCATAAGTTTCCATGTATATTTTACCATTTTAATGGCGAGCATAATTTGCGTTTCGGTGGCGTGCGCCACTTTGTTTGAAAAAATAACCGACGATTGGCTTAGCGAAACGCTACAAATTCCCGATTTTCTAATACTTATTATAATAAGTTTAATAGTGGGCACTATTCTTTCGCATATCATGAGCGAGCTAACGCTTTCGCCCGTTAAAAAAATTCGCAACGCCATGAGCAAAGTTGCAAGCGGCAATTTCGACGTTGCCGTTAGCGAAAAAAGCAAGCTAGACGAAATTGAGGATATAAACCACGCGTTTAACATAATGGTTAAAGAGCTTAGGTCTATGGAAGTAATACAATCCGACTTTGTTTCCAACGTATCGCATGAGTTAAAAACTCCGCTAACCGCCATAGACGGCTACGCGGCAATGCTCAAGCAAAACGACCTAAGTTCCGACGAACATTTTGAATATTGCGATAAAATTTTGTTTAACGCCCGCCGCATGAGCGTGCTCGTTAACAATATTTTGCTACTTTCTAAACTAGATAATCAGGGCATCGAAAGCAAAAAACAAAACTTTTCGCTAGACGAGCAAATTAGGCAAGAAATAGTTGCCACCGAAAACAAGTGGAGCGAAAAAAACCTCGATTTAGACGTAAAATTACAAGAAATAACCTACTGCGGCAACCAAAGTTTGCTTTCGCACGTGTGGAGCAATTTGCTAGGCAACGCGATTAAATTCAGCCCCGAAGGCGGAAAAATCACCCTAGAACTTAAAAAAGGCGTTGAAAAACTGTTTTTTAGCGTTTCAGACGAGGGCAACGGCGTTGACGAAAACGCCAAAAAATACCTTTTTGATAAATTTTATCAATCGGATACTTCGCACAAGCAAGAGGGTAACGGCTTAGGCTTAGCTTTAGTTAAAAAAATAACCGACCTTTGCGGGGGCGAAGTTTTCGTTGAAAATTTACAACCTAAGGGTTGCCGCTTTACCGTAGTTTTGCCGCTTTAATTTTATCGCCTTTAAAAAATTACGGCAAAAAATTTAAAATCGACTTTTCTAAAAACGAAACGAATATAAAAAACCGCAACGAACAAGCGCGGAAGAACGCGCAAAAAAACGCAACGAAAAAAACGCGAAAGTGCCGATAATCGACCTATAGGCAGCCTTTTGCGTTT
>CAYZWD010000137.1:0-3486 GCA_964482115.1 uncultured Acidiphilium sp.
TATTTCGAGCGTAATATTCTTTTCGATACCGAAAAGCCGATTCCGCAGTTTAAAAAGGGCGAAATGGTCATTCACAAAACTCAAGGCAACGTTTTGGTCGCTTACGAACTTTTCGACGACGGGATTTTCGATTAAGCAAAGTTAAAACGCGCGTTAAGCGCAAAAAACGCGTAAAAATAAAAAAACACGAATAAATTACACGAAAAATATAATTAGGAGAAAAATAAAATGGCACAAAGAAGCGACGTACAGTCAAACTTAAAATGGAAAACCGAGCACATGTTTGCCGACCAAGCCGCGTGGGACGAGCTCTACGCGAAGGTAGAAAAGGCAATCGACTTTAAAAAATACGAGGGCACTTTGGGTGAAAAATCGCAATTCAAAAAGTGCTACGACGAGCTTTACGACGTTATGGGCGAGCTCGAACTTTTGGCGGTTTACGCGTCTATGCGCCACGACGAAGACGCGCGCGTTTCCGAATTTAACGCGCTATTATCTCGCGTTGAAACGCTAGAGGTTAAGTTTTCTTCCGAAATATCATTCATCACGCCCGAGCTTACCGCGCTAGACGATAAGGTTTTGTTAGCTTACGCTTCGGACCCCGACCTTAAAGATTACGATTACGAAATTAAAGAAGTTATTAAATCTAAAAAGCACGTTCTCGGCAAAGAGGCGGAGGCGGTTTTGGCAATGGGCGGGCAGGTATACGGCTCGTTTTCGAACGTATTCGGAATGATCAACAACGTAGATCTTCCGTTCCCCGAAATAACCGTAGACGGCAAAAAAGTAAAAATCACGCACGGAACTTACGGCGTATTGCTTCAAAGCGACAATCGCGAAGTCCGCAAAAAAGCGTTCAAGGCGTTTTATAAAGCATTCCACGGCTTGCTAAACACTATCGCGGCGAACTATATCGCAAACGTTAATAAAGACGTTTATCTTGCCCGCGTAAGGAAATATTCAAGCTGTTTAGAAAAAGCGCTCGACGGCGAAGACGTAAGCCCCAAGGTATACGAAAACCTAATTAAGTGCGTCGATAAAGGCGTAAAAACCTTGCATAAATACGTTGCTACCCGCAAAAAGATTTTGGGCGTTAAACAAATGCATATGTACGATATTTACACCCCGCTCGTTGAAGACGCAGAGCTTAAATTAGATTATGAAGACGCGTTTTTAAAGGTAAAAGAGGGGCTTAAACCGCTCGGCGAAGAATACGGCAAGCTATTGCAGCGCGCGCACGACGAGGGTTGGATAGACGTATGCGAAACCGATGGCAAAAGGAGCGGCGCTTATTCTATAAGCGTTTACAAGTGCCCGCACCCTTACGTGCTTTTAAACTATCAGCCCACCACTAACGATATATTCACCATCGCGCACGAGCTGGGGCATGCGATGCATTCTTATTTTTCAGAGAAAAATCAACCTCAGGCAAAGGCGAACTACCGCATTTTCGTAGCCGAGGTTGCAAGCACCGTAAACGAGGTTTTATTGCTTAAATATATGCTTAAAACCACAACGGATAAAAAGCTTAAAAAATACTTGCTCAACTATTATATGGATATGATAAAGGGCACGCTATTCCGCCAAACTCAGTTTGCCGAGTTCGAAGCGATAGCTCACTCCGCGGCAGAAAACGGCACGCCTTTAACCAAGGAATTTTTAAGCGAAGAATATTTAAAACTCAACAAAAAATACTACGGCAGAAGCGTCGTTTCGGACGAGGAAATATCTTACGAATGGGCAAGAATTCCGCATTTTTACCGTGCGTTCTACGTTTATAAATACGCAACGGGCATAACCAGCGCTATTTCTATAGCGGAGCGCATTTATAACGAGGGCAAGCCCGCGGTAGACGATTATTTCAAATTCTTATCGTCGGGCGGCAGCGATTCGCCCGTAGAGCTTTTAAAGCTTGCCGGCGTAGATTTAACCAAGAAAGACGCGTTCAACGCGGCGATGGCGTCGTTTGAAAACGCGCTTAACGAATTTATCGCTTTAGGCGAATAATATTTGGGCAAAAAAGCAGCGCGGCGCGCCCTCGCCGCAAAAAACAGCAAAACGCTAATTTTAAGGAGCTTTTATGCCCGATAAAATTTCAGTACTTCCTTTTAATCAGGAAGCGGAGCAATCGCTATTAGGGTGCTTGCTCGTAGACCAAGAAATACAACTTGAAATTCTTGCAAAGCTAAAAGAAGAAGATTTTTATATCGAGGCGCACAAACTTATTTACGACGCCATGAAAAACGTCGCGCATCAAAACAGCCCTATCGATATAGTAACTCTTTCGGATATGATGGAAAAACGCGCCACGCTCGAAAAAGCGGGCGGCATGGCTTATATAACCACGTTGGCGGGCGCAATGCCGTCTAGCGCTAACTATAAATATTATTTCGATATAGTCAAGCGCGACGGTATGCTCCGCCGCATTATACGCAGCGGTGAAGATATCGCTAAAGAGGCGCGTTCCAGCGCGGATAGCGAAAAATCGCTTCAATACGCCGAAAACAAAATTTTTAAAATTTCCGAAGAAAACGAAACGTCTTCGCTTTTATCGTTAGCCGATACTTACGACGACTTGCTCGGCGAGTTAGAACGCTTAGAGCGGGATAAAAACTTTAAGCAAGGCTTAAAATGCGGTTTTACCCGTATAGATTATCTTACCAACGGTTTTAAACCGGGCAACCTAATCGTTTTGGCGGCGCGCCCGTCGGACGGTAAAACCACGCTCGCGCTTAACATGCTCGAAAATATCGCGCTTAAAGAAAATAAAGTTTGCGCCATGTTCGCGCTGGAAATGACTAGGGAAGAGCTTGCGCAAAAATTGCTTTGCTCTATCGGCTCGGTCAGAATGGACTTCGTGCAAAAGGGTAAACTTTCCGATGAAGATCAAGACGGGTGGCGCAGATTGTGGTCGGCAAAAAAACAGCTAGCAAGGGCGCAAATTTACGTAGACGATTCGCCTTCTAACACGGTGCCGTCCATAATATCCAAATGCCGCAGATTAAAAGCCTCGCACGGGCTAGATTTCGTGGTAGTGGATCACTTGCAGTTAATTTATCCCGACGTAAGAACTTCGGAAAACCGCCAACAAGAGGTAACCGAAATTTCGCGCGGGTTAAAGGTTTTGGCAAAAGAATTAAAAGTTCCGGTGTTGGCTTTGTCGCAATTGTCGCGTTCGTCGGCGCAAAACAAGCGCAAACCTATGCTTTCCGACCTACGCGAATCGGGCGCAATCGAGCAAGACGCCGACGTAGTAATGTTCATTTACCGCCCGGATAAGCAAGCCGACGCTAAGGAGATAGCCTCCGGCGCGGTTGAAAAAAACGTGGCGGAAATTATTATAGAAAAAAACAGGAGCGGCGAACGCGGCTCGGCAAAAATGTTGTTTAAGGGCGAGTTTTCAAAGTTCGTTACTTACGACGATAAAACTACTATGACGCCTCCGCCCGAATACGCTTCGAGCAAAAAGGAAACCGACGATTACGC
>CAYZWD010000138.1:0-3446 GCA_964482115.1 uncultured Acidiphilium sp.
AGATAAAACAAAGCGCCCCATTATGGGAAGCATAGCGGAGCATTATGCGGATTATGTCATTGTGACGAGCGATAATCCGAGAACGGAAGAGCCGATGGCTATTATCGACGATATATTGGAGGGTATGAAAAATCCCTCCTGTTCGTATAAGGTAATCGAAAACCGTGTCGAGGCCATAAAATTCGCTGTTTCGATTGCCGAAAAGGATGATATAATAGTACTTGCGGGTAAGGGGCATGAAACCTACCAAATACTTAAAAGCGGAACGATACATCTCGATGAGCGAGAGGTCGTTGCGGAAGCGTTAAAGGAGTTAGGTTAAAATGAAGGATTTTACACCGATAATTGCCGCTGTGGTGTCATTTGCGGTTACGGCGGGACTCGGATATATTGTAATTCCGTATTTAAAACGGCTGAAATTCGGGCAAACTATATTGGATATCGGTCCTAAATGGCATAAGGATAAGCAGGGAACACCTACCATGGGCGGTATCATGATGATTGCGGGAGTAATTCTCTCCTTGGGTATAGCATATGCTTACTCTACCGCAGTAAAGGGACGCTTTTTTGATGAAATGCGTGATTCCTACCGCCTTTCGGTATTGCTTTCGGGTATTTTAATGGCTCTTTGCATGTCTGCGGTAGGCTTTATGGACGACTATATCAAGGTAGTTAAAAAACGTAATCTCGGACTTACCGCAAAGCAAAAGACCTTTTTACAGCTTTTGATATCCGCGGCGTATTTGGCTTCTCTTGCAATGTCGGGAATGAATACCACAACAATACCTTTTATGGGTGATATAGATATCACAAGCGGCTTGGGTTTGCTTTTTTGGCCGATTGCGCTGATGTTTATTTACGGCTTTACAAATGCCGTAAATCTTACCGACGGTATCGACGGTTTGGCAAGCACGGTTACGCTTGTTGTTTCCTGTGCGTTTATGCTTATGTCCGGCTTCCTTTATAATATGGGGATAAATGCTCTTTCAGCGGCATTGGCTGGTGCGTGTGTCGGCTTCATTCTGTGGAACGCAAAGCCTGCAAGGGTATTTATGGGTGACACCGGCTCAATGTTCTTGGGAGGAACTGTGGTTGCGATATCCTTCGGTACCGGACGTCCGATACTTTTGATTCTGGCCGGAATAACCTATTTTGCAGAGGCTGTTTCCGGATATTTTACAGGTAGCCTACTATAAAAAGACAAAGAAGCGTCTGTTTAAAATGGCACCGCTTCATCACCACTTCGAAATGTGCGGCTGGTCGGAGCAGAAAATAGTTCTGGTATTCTCCGCTGCTGCGGCAATAGGCTGTGCAATTGCATTAATGCCGATTATTTTCGGCGTATAATAAATAATTCAAGGGAGGAAAAGGCATGGCGAGGATAAAAAGAAAAAAAGAAGCCTCCTCGGTCGGCAGAATGGATATAACCTTCCTGTCATTTTTGCTGATATTGCTGACGGTGGGTCTTGTTATGCTTTTTTCTGCAAGCTATGCATATTCGCTTGAGCATTACGGCAGCAGCTATAAGTTTATCACAAGGCAGGCGGCATTCGCCGTGGCTGGCGTTGCCATAATGCTTATTGTATCTCGGATAGATTATCATATATGGCGCAAATTCGCATGGGTCGTTTATTTGGCGGCAATCGCAATGCTTGCTTTTGTTAAAATTATGCCGCCTATGATAAGCGGAAAGGATGTTAAGCGCTGGATAGTTATAGGACCTGTTAATTTTCAGCCCTCCGAAATTGCAAAATTTGCCGTAATACTGCTGTTTTCTTCACTTATAGCCGCAAATTACAAGCAGATGAAAAGCTTTAAATTTGTCTGCTTTTTGGTTATACTTTTGGCGGTCCCATGTGCACTTGTTGTTGTTGAGCCGCATCTTTCGGCTACAGTGCTTATTTTTGCGATAGGTATTGTTTTGCTTATTGTCGGCGGACTTCAAAAGCGATATATATTCGGCGGTCTCGGTGTCGGTGTTGCCGGCGGAGTGCTTGCGGTCGCAACGGGAATCATCGGCTACGGCTCTGACCGTATTAAATATTGGCTCGATCCGTGGGCGGATGCCAAGGGTCTCGGCTTTCAGACAATACAGTCTCTTTTGGCAATCGGCTCCGGAGGAATTTTGGGACGCGGTATAGGTCTTTCAAGGCAAAAATATCTTTGGCTTCCCGAGCCTCACAATGACTTTATTTTCGCCATAGTCTGCGAGGAGCTGGGACTTGTGGGTGCACTTATAATTATTTTGCTTTTCTGCATGCTCGTTTGGCGCGGCTTTACGATAGCGATGCGTGCACATGATAAATTCGGCTCGCTTTTGGCTTTGGGACTTACCTTTCAGGTAGGGCTTCAGGCAATGCTCAATATTTGGGTGGTTACAAATACAATACCGAATACCGGAATCAGCTTACCCTTTTTCAGCTACGGAGGAACCTCACTTTTGATATTGCTGGCGGAAATGGGTATCGTCCTTTCGGTATCGCGCGGAGCTGCCGTGGAAAAGGCTTAGTTGAAATTCAATAATATTACTGCCGACTTTTAAGCGGCAGAACGGAGGGCGTTGTGAAAATACTGTTTGCAGGCGGAGGTACCGCAGGTCATATAAATCCCGCACTTGCGGTTGCCGGTTATATTAAAGAAAGACATCCCGATGCCGAGATATCATATATCGGTACGGCGGATAAGCTTGAAGCAAGGCTTGTTCCCGAAAAGGGCTATAATTTTCACACAATAAATGTTGCGGGCTTTCAAAGGAAGCTTTCTTTGAAAAATATCGGCAGAAATATTTCGGCAATCGGCAAGGTAATAACCTCGTCAGCCGATTCAAAAAAAATACTTAAAACGGTTCAACCGGATATTGTTGTCGGAACGGGCGGCTATGTAAGCGGTCCTGTCCTCCGTGAGGCGCAGAGGCTCGGCTTCAGAACCGCAATACATGAGCAAAACGCTTTTCCGGGCGTTACTACAAAAATGCTCGCGTCAAAGGCTGATAGGGTAATGCTAGCCATGCCCGAGGCGGAGAAGTATTTAAGCTTAAACAAGGAGCCTGTCATAACGGGAAATCCCGTAAGAGGAGAATTGCTTAAAATCACCAGAGAAGAGGCGAGAGCGAGCTTGGGTCTTGATGAACGTCCGCTTATACTCTCCTTCGGCGGCTCACTCGGTGCACGTCGCATTAATGAGGCGGTAGCTGAGCTTATAAAGTGGCATAACGGAACAGATAAATTTTATCACATTCACGGCACAGGCAAGGTGGGCTACGAAGCCATGATGTCATCTCTTGACGGAATTCGCCTGTCAAATACTGTGGAGGTAAGGGAATATATATCCGATATGGATGTATGCATGGCGGCGGCGGATCTTGTTATTTGCAGGGCAGGCGCAATAACGCTGAGTGAGCTTTGCTGCTGCGGTAAGCCGTCGGTGCTGATTCCCTCGCCCTATGT
>CAYZWD010000139.1:0-3429 GCA_964482115.1 uncultured Acidiphilium sp.
GCTACCAACTGCTCCACTCCGCGTCGAATTACAATGCTTGTCTATTTTATATTAAAACGTAAACTTTGTCAACTGTTTTTAGGGGGTTTTTTAATTTTTTGTTTTTATTTATTTTAATTTGTTTTTACGGCGTTTTTTGCTTGCTTTAATTGCAATTTATGTTATAATTTTCGTATGCTTGATTTTTCGCTTTTCAAAAAGGGGGCTACGGTAGCCGTTGCTCTTTCCGGCGGGAAAGATTCGGTTTGCCTATTACACCTACTTATAAAAAACGCGCGGCGGCTTAACGTAACGGTTAAAGCGGTTAACGTTGAACACGGCATTCGCGGCGAAAGCTCCGTTAGAGATTCGGATTTCGTTAAAAGGTTGTGCCAAGAATTTAGGGTGGATTTAAAATATTATAACGTGAAAACGACCGTGCGCGCAAGAGAAAAGGGCGAAAGCTTAGAACAAGCCGCGCGCGCGCTGCGTTACGATTGCTTTTTCGATGCGCTAAACAGCGGTTTTTGCGACCAGATAGCAACGGCGCACCATATGGGCGATAACGCGGAAACCGTGTTTTTGAACTTGTTGCGCGGCACTTCGCTAAAAGGGCTTTGCGGAATTAATAAAACCGTTAACGGCGGCAAAATAATACGCCCGCTTATATACGCCACCCGCGAGCAAATAGACGAATACGTGCAAGAAAACAATCTAGACTTCGTTACCGACGAAAGCAATTTTTTAAACGACTATTCGCGGAATTATTTGCGCAACGAGGTTATTCCGCTTATAACCGCAAAATTTCCGCACTTCGAAAGCGCGGTTTTGCGCATGGGCGAAACCCTTTTGCAAGACCATTTAGCGCTAAACGACGTTGCAAAAAACGTTATTCGCGATACTTCTATAATTATTAATCCTCAACCCCCAAAAGCGATTTTTTGCCGAGCTTGCATTATAGTTATTAAAAGCTTGGGCTTTATGACGGACTATACCGCCGCACACCTAAACGCACTTTACGAGCTTTGTTTTTTGCAAACGGGCACGCGGATAAATTTAAAACGAGGCGTAACCGCCTATAAAGAACACGACGAAATAGTGTTCGTTAAAGAAAGAAACAAAAACCACGCTATAAGCCCGTTAACGGCACTTTCGATTGAAAAAACCGAGTTTTCGGATTACTTTGTAAACGTAGAAAAAACGCAAATATCCGCGCAAGAATTTTTAAAAGAACAAGGCGCAAAAACGCGTAAAAACGGTGCCGACTTAACCGCGCTTAGCAAAACCGAACTGCTTTTCGATTTAGACAAACTGCCGAAAAACGCGGTTTTAAGAACGCGCGAGCAAGGCGACGAAATTATAACTTTCGGCGGAATTAAAAAAAGCTTAAAAAAATATTTGTCGGATAAAAAAATTAGCGCGCGGATTTCTAACGGCTTGCCGATTATAGCAAGCGGCAACCTCGTTTATATAGTGGCGCTTACCGACGTTAGCGAACTTATAAAAATAGATGAAAAAACAAAAACGATAGCAAAATTTACTTGCAACGCAAAGGAGAACCCAAATGTATAACGATTTAGAAAGAATACTTATCACCAAAGAGCAAATTGCCGAGGGCGTTAAAAATTTAGCCGCTAAGCTAGATAACGACTACGCGGGCAAAAACCCCATAGTCGTGTGCATTTTGAAAGGCAGCACCTTGTTTTTTGCCGATTTGGTTAGAGCTATGACCATTCCTTTAGAGTTCGACTTTTTAGCTATTTCCAGCTACGGAAACAAAACGAAGTCGTCCGGCGAGGTTAAAATGGTTAAGGACCTAGATAACCTTATTGAAAACAGGCACGTTTTGATTATCGAGGACATAGTAGACAGCGGCTACACACTAACCTATTTGAAAAAACTGCTTGCATCGCGCGCGCCCGCTTCGATTAAAATTTGCACTTTACTGGATAAAAAGTCGCGCCGAGAAGTACCCCTTACCCCCGATTATTGCTGCTTCGATATAGAAGATTATTTCGTCGTAGGCTACGGGCTAGACTACGCGCAAAAATACCGCAGCTTGCCCGAAATAGGCGTTTTAAAACCCGAAATATATTCTAAATAAACCGCCTAAACATATCGCCGCACTATCCGCCCACCAAAATTCAGCACCTCGGTTTTTTATAAATCCACCTAAAAAGCGGAGCTATAGGTCGATTAACGGCACTTTCATAAAAATTATAACATTATACTAACGAGGTTTAAGTTTAAAATGGCACTTTCATTTTTAAAACAACGCGAAATCGATATGACGGAAGGCAATCTTTTGCCTAAAATTATGTCTTTTGCCTTTCCGCTAATGCTCACAGGCATACTTCAACTGCTTTTTAACACGGCGGATATGATAGTTGTGGGCAAGTTCGTTTCGGATACGGCGCTTGCCGCCGTCGGCTCAACGGGCAGCTTGGTTCATCTTATTATAGATTTATTTATAGGTTTATCCGTAGGCGCGGGCGTAGTAATGGCAAAATACTTCGGCTCGAAAGACGCAGAAAAATCTTCTAATACGTTGCATACTTCGATGTTGGTGGCGTTAATTTCGGGCGTTTTTATAGCGGTAATCGGTTGCGTTTTTTCGCGCGATATGCTGGTTTTGATGAAAACCGTTGACGAATGCTTACCTATGGCGACCGAATATCTTTTTATTTATTTTTTAGGCGCGCCGTTTAACCTAATTTATAACTTCGGGGCGTCGATGTTGCGCGCCACGGGCGATACGGTACGCCCGCTCGTATTTTTGTTTATAGCCGGCGTACTTAACGTAATAGTAAACCTAATATCCGTTTTAGTTTTTAATATGGGCGTGGCGGGCGTTGCCATAGCAACTATATTTTCGCAAGCGATTTCCGCAGTGCTGGTTGTTATAACCCTTATTAAAAGCAAGGGATTTGCAAAGCTAGAACTTAAAAAAATCCGCGTACATAAAAGCGTATTGCTTGAAATTTTGCGTTTCGGCATAGCTTCCGGTTTACAAAGCTCGCTGTTTTCTATATCCAACGTTTTAATTCAATCTACCGTAAACGACTTTGGCAAACAAGTAGTTGCGGCGAACACGGCGGCTAACCAGCTAGAATCGTTTATTTACACGATGATGGACGCCGTTGCAAGCGCAACCGTAACCGCCGTAGGGCAAAACTACGGGGCAAACAACTTCAAGCGAATTAAAAAAACCATTTTTATTTGCTCAATTTTTATAACCGTAACCGGGCTTTTTGGTAGCGGAATTGAAATTTTATTCCACCGCCCGCTTTTAAACCTTTACGTTGACGACGAAGCGACGGCACAACTCGCCTTCACCCGCCTAGTAATTATAACCGTGCCATACTTTACTTGCGGATTTATGAACGTTGTAAACAACGCGATTCGCGGCATAGGTTATTCGATGACTCCTACGATAATAGCTTTAATAGG
>CAYZWD010000140.1:0-3410 GCA_964482115.1 uncultured Acidiphilium sp.
CCCGTGTGCATAGCTAAAACCCAATACAGCTTTTCCGATAACCCCGCTTTGCTCGGCGCGCCTTCGGATTTTACCGTTACCGTGCGCGGAGTTAAGGTTTCGGCGGGGGCGGGCTTTATAGTCGTTTTAACCGGGGACATTTTAACCATGCCCGGATTGCCTAAAAAACCCGCCGCGGAAAATATCGACGTAGACGAAAACGGAAAAATAATCGGGTTGTTTTAATAGGGTTTTTTAGGTCGTTTTACGATTGCGATTGCAAGGCCGCCATAAACGGCGAAAGTGCCGATAATCGACCTATAGGGGCACTTTTTAATTATTCTTTTTAAGTTGTTCAAGCAAAAGTATTCAAGAAAAGAATTAAGAAGAAATATAAGCGAAAATTCAAGCAAAAGTTCAAGCAAAAATTTGCGTAAAAAAATCCAACGCGATTTTATATAAAAATAACTAAGGAAAAGGAAAATAAAATGAAGGATTTCGAACGTTTCGGCGTAATGCTAGATTGTTCGCGCAACGCGGTAATGCGCCCCGAGCAAGTAAAAAAATTTGCAAAGCTAATAAAAAGTTTGGGTTACGACACGGTTATGCTTTACACCGAAGATACTTTTGAGGTTAAAAACGAGCCTCTTTTCGGCTATATGCGCGGAGCTTACACCGCAACGGAACTTAAGGATATAGACGGTTATTTGCGTTCTATCGGAATGGAGCTTATACCTTGCATTCAAACCTTAGCTCATTTTACTAACCTCGTAAAACTCGGCGAATATAAAAAAATCGTCGATTGCAACGACATTTTGCTTATCGGGAACGATAGAACATACGAGCTTTTGGATAATATCTTCGCAACGCTTGCAGAGTGTTTTACTTCGCGCATAGTTAATATCGGCATGGACGAGGCGCATATGGTAGGGCTCGGCAGTTATTTAGACGAGCACGGATTCGAAGACCGCACGCAATTGCTTTTAAAGCACTTAAACAAAGTGTGCGAAATTGCTCAAAAATACGGGTTTAAGCCCGTTATGTGGAGCGATATGTTCTTCCGTTTGGCGGCGGGCGGCGAATATTACGCCGATAACGTAACCGCCACCGACGAAATCCGCTCGCTTATGCCTAAAAATATTTCGCTCGCGTATTGGGATTATTATCATTTGGATAAAGCTACTTACGATAAAATGATAGCCGCGCATAAAACTTTCGGGTGCGACGTGTGGTTTGCCGGCGGAGCTTGGTCGTGGAACGGTTTTGCGCCTAAAAACAGCTTTTCTATGCGCTCTATGCTGCCCGCCATGCAAAGCGTAAAGCAAAACGGCATTAAAAACGTGGTTTTAACCATGTGGGGCGATAACGGCAAAGATTGTTCGTTTTACGCGTTACTTCCCGCGCTTTACGCCATCGCTCGCGCGGCGGAGGGCATTACCGATATGCAAGCCGTAAAAGCAGGTTTTAAAGAACTTATCGGCGTAGATTTCGACGATTTTATGTTGTTGGATTGCCCCGATTATCGCAAAGCCGGCACGGACGGCGGGTGGAACGAGCCGCTTTCTAAAGCGCTGTTATACGCCGATCCGTTCGTAGGTAAAAGCGATAGGGCGTTAAAAAACATAGGCGCTATCGACTACGCGGGCTATACCGCCGCGCTTACCGCTCAGGCTGAAAAAAGCGGCGAATACGCGTATTTGTTCGATAATTACGCAAAATTGTGCCATGCACTAGAAATTAAATACGATTTAGGTTTGCGCACTCGCGCCGCTTACGAAAAAGGCGATAAAGCCGAACTTTTGCGCCTTGCGGAGGTCGATTATCCCGAGGCGGCTAAGCGCGTTGCCGCTTTTCACGCGGCGCTTGCCGCGCTTTGGCAAAAAGAAAATAAAGATTTCGGCTTGGAAATCGAAGACGCACGCCTCGGCGGCGTTATAATGCGACTCAATTCGTGCGCAAACAGAATTAAACAATTCGTTCGCGGAGAAATAGCTTGTATCGATCAGCTCGAAAAGCCTCTTTTAACCGAAAAGAGCGACGAATATATCGATTATTGCTGGTACGGCGACGTGATTAGTTACAGCTCGATTTAACCGTTTTAAAAAAACTAAAAGTGCGCCTATATTAAAAATTCGCCTATAGGGCGGCTAGCCGTTAAAGAGCCGAACCAATGAATTTTTAAAAAGCCAAATTTGTAAAATCGGCGTTAAACCCTCTTATAATACGCCTAGTATTATTGCGTTCGTTTGCCTTGATTTTTCTAAATTTTTGCTCTTGTTTAAAATGCGTAGCGCCTTAAGCTCGTAATTTTAAACGTTTTAAAGTTTTGCCGAAAACGGCAAAAAATACGTGCTTAAGGCTTTATTTGTTCAATTCTTCTTAGGCTAACGGCACTTTCGGCTTAAAAGCGCGAGCAAAAAGCGGGGCGGTAAAAGCTTGCAAAAGCTCGAAAAAGAGCGGGAAATACGCGCGGAAAACGAAGCCGGTTAAAAATAAAAAACAGTAGTCAAGCAACAAAAAGAGTTAAAATATAACCATAGTTAAGGCGAGCTATAAAAATGTTTTATGCAAAAAAGCGCATTCCGCATTTTATTAAATTGTTAAATTCGCTTTTTTGTGCTAAAATAACAAAAAGCTTACTTTACCGTTCGCCTTATTTTTGCCTTATTCCCTTTAATTTTTTAAGTCGAATAAAAATAAACGCAACAACGAAGCGCAACGACGAAGTGCAACAAAAAAACGCAAAACGTGAATAAACGCGACGAAAAGCGGCAAAATCCGCGGCGATTCGTTGCGAGTAGACGGTAAGCGTTTTGGGAGGTCGGAATGGAAAACGTTAAAAAACGCTACGGCTTATGGACGGGCATAGCTATGGTAATAGGCATAGTAATAGGCTCGGGCGTATTTATCAAAGCGGGCGGCGTGCTAGAGCTTTGCGGGGGCGACTTAAAGCTTTCGCTTTTAGCATGGTTAATCGGCGGAATAATTATGGTAGCCTCGGGTTTTTGTTTTGCGGTTTTTGCAAGCAAGGTTACCAAATACAACGGCGTGGTAGACTACGTCGAGGCTGCCACTAACGATAAAGTAGGCTACGTTTTGGCGTGGATTATGACGGTATTTTATTATCCGATAATCGTTTCTATAATATCGCTTTTAGCCGGTTCGTACTTTTTTCAAATGATAGGGTGCGGGCATATAACGATAAACTCGTGGCAGAACTTTTTGTTTGCGTTCGGGCTGGTTAGTTTATTCGTGGCGGTCAACTATTTTTCGCCCGCGCTGTCTGCAAAATTTCAAATTTCGGCAACTGTAATAAAGCTGATACCCATATTTTTAATAGCGGTAGTAGGGCTTTTCGCCTCGCTTATCGTGGGTGCGGAATACGGAGTGGTAAACGCATTCAAAACCCCGGCGGAGGGCTACGTTGCAAA
>CAYZWD010000141.1:0-3398 GCA_964482115.1 uncultured Acidiphilium sp.
TTCCGATAAATACGACGTTATTATTTTGAACTTCGCCAACTGCGACATGGTAGGTCATACCGGCGTGTTCGAGGCTGCGGTTAAAGCCGTTCAAACGGTTGAGGGTTGCATGGATAAAATCGTTTCGGCGGTTCTTAAAAAAGGCGGCAGCGCTTTAATTACCGCGGATCACGGCAACGCCGATAAGATGGTAGACGAAAACGGAAAGCCGTTCACCGCGCACACCACCAACCTCGTTCCGTTTATTTTGGTTAGCGAAAAGTATAAGAACGCAAAACTTAAAAACGGAATTTTGGCGGATATTGCACCCACGCTTTTAGAAGTTTTGGGCGAAAACGTTCCCGCCGAAATGACTGGTTCTTCGCTTATCGAAAAATAAAAAATAAAATTCAAGGAAAAAAACTAAAAATATCGGCGAAAAACGCTTGTTTATTTATTGAATGTATGTTATAATCTTAAAGTAAATATTCAAAAAAACTTTGCGTTTTTGCGTAGGAGTTAAAAATGGAAGCAGTTTTAGCTAATTTGTTATTTAATTACGACGTATATATTTGGCTCAGCCGCGTTTGCGTTATTTTATCCGTTTTGTGTGCGTTGTTCGTAACCGTAGTAGTTATGATTCAATCGGGTAATTCTAACGGCGTTAGCGCTTTGGGCGGAAGTTCCGATACCTTTTACGGTAAAAACAAGTCTAAAACCGTAGAAAGCAAGTTAAGAAGGTTAACGGTCGTTTGTATCGCCGTTATGACGGTTCTTCTTATCGCGTTTTATATTATCGAAAGATTTTATAAGTAATTTAACAAAAATCAAACGGCTTGTTTAAGCCGTTTTTTTTTACGCAAACGGTTCGTTCGTCGGTTCGCTCGTTGTCCGTTTGCATGTTTGTTTGCTCGTTTTGGCGTTTAGCGCTCGGCTTCGTTATAGCGCGGCGTTTAAAAATTAGAACGGCGTTAAAAAATTATAATTTAGAAAAAACGGAATAAAACATATGAAAAACGATTTTAATACGCTTAGCGAAAGCGTGCTTAGCGTTATAGCTCAATCGAACGGCGCGCTTAGCGAGCGGTCGCTGCAAAAACAACTCGGCGCGTACGATTCTCTTTCGCGCGAGGTTGTGTCTTCGGCGGTTAAAAACTTAATAAAGCAAGCAAAAGTCGTAGCGCTTGGCGATAAACTCGTTATTCCGTCGCGCGCGGGGCTTTTCCGCGGCAGAGTGCGCCGAAACGAGCGCGGTTTCGGGTTTTTTATACCCGAATGCGCCGAAGATTGCGTAACCGACTTGTTTTTAACGCCCGATAGGCTGGTCGGGATTTATCAAAACGACGAAGTTTTCGTGCGGAGATTGCCACCTACCGTAGGCAAAGGCGACGGGTGTGAAGTCGTAAGCGTTATTTCTCGCGGGGTACGCACGCTTACGGGTGCTTGCCGCGTAAACCGCGGGTTCGTTACCGTAATTCCGGACGACGCGGCGTTCGGCAGCGACCTAACCGTAATAGGCAAAAGCAAATTCGAAATTAAAAACGGTTACGAGGTGTTGTGCGAAATTGTGGCTTATCCTTTCGGTAAAGCGCCTCAAGTAAAAATTTTAAAGGTTTTAGGCGATAGCCGAAGTTATAAAGTGCGTGAAGAATGCGTGCTTTTAAGCCTTAACGCGCCCGATAAATTTAGTAAAAGCGCGCTTTTAGAGGCAGAAAAACTGTCCGACGAGCCGCAAAAAAGCGACTTTTTAGGCAGAACTGATTTTTGTAAGCTTAAAACTTTTACTATCGACGGCGACGACAGCCGCGATTTCGACGACGCTATTTCTATTAAAAAAACGCGCGCAAACGGCGGCGGGTTCGAGCTTTACGTGCATATAGCCGACGTTTCGCACTACGTTTTGGCGGGTAGCGCGCTCGATAAAGAGGCGTTATCGCGCGGGTGTAGCGTTTATTTGCCGGATAGGGTTATACCAATGCTGCCCGAAAAATTGAGTAACGGTTTGTGCTCGCTAAACTCGGGCGTAAAGCGGCTGGCGCTAACCGCTAAGCTTTGCTACGATAAAAATGGCGAGCTTATAGAAAAAAGCTTTTATAGGTCTGTTATTTGTTCTAACGCGCGGTTGACTTATAAAAAAGTTCAAGGTTTTTTCGACGGCAACGAGGCTTGCTTGCAAGAGTTAAAGCCGCTAAAAACCGAACTGACTCACGCGCGCGAGCTTATGCTTTTATTGCAAAAACGCCGCAAACAAAAAGGGTGTATCGATTTAAATTCAGCCGAAACTAAAGTCTATTTTGAAAACGGCGAACTTATGGTAGAGGGTAGGGCGAGCATTGAAAGCGAGCGCATGATCGAAGAATTTATGATTGCCGCAAACTCTGCCGTAGCCGAATATTTATATTTTTTGCAAGCACCGTGCGCTTACCGCGTGCACGAAACCCCCTCGCCTGAAAAACTTTTAAGCTTGGCTGAGTTTTTTAACGCGTTAGGGGTAAAACCGCAATGGAGAGGCGAAAAGGTTTACCCAGCGCAACTGCAAAAAACGCTTGAAAACGCCGAAGATTATAGCGAAGAACTTAAATTTATAGCGTCTAACGCGGTGCTTAGGACAATGCAAAAGGCGTATTATTCCCCGCGGGAAGACGGGCATTTCGGCTTGAACGAAAAGTATTATTGTCATTTTACTTCGCCCATTCGCCGTTATCCGGACTTGTTCGTGCACCGCGTGTTAAAGGCTGTAATTTGCGGGCGGGTAGATAACGTAGAGCTGTGCGAGGCGGCTTGTTCTAACGTTTGCGCAAGCTCTTCCGAGCTAGAAAAACGCGCCGAAAAAATCGAGCGTGCCGTGTGCGACGTTTATGTTTGCGAGTTTATGCGGCAGTTTTTGGGCGATTATTTCGAAGGCGTGATAAGCGGAGTTAACTCGTTCGGTTTTTTCGTTCGGCTTGAAAATACGGCGGAGGGCTTAGTAAAACTTGAAACTCTTCCGCGCGATAATTACGCTTTTAACGAAAAAACTTGCTCGCTCAGCGGCAAAAAATTAAGCTTTTCGGTCGGCAAAAAGGTTATAGTAAAGCTTGTTGCCGCGGATGTTTTTAGCGGAAAACTCACCTTTAATTTGCAAGCTTTAATAAAATAAAAAATTTTAAAAGTGGGGCTATAGGTCGATTAACGGCACTTTCGGTTAAAATTTAAGTAGCTTTTGGCGCGGTTAAAACAAAATGCAAGCCAAAACTAAAAAACAAAAATCTACTAAAAAACTTTAAAAACGCGTTAGTAATTTTTTTTAGGGTAAAAAAAGCCTTGCAAAAAAAATTAGCATATGTTAAAATTTACGCGTATAATAGTGAGGAACGCCTTATGAAGGTAATTTGCGAAAACAAAGAGGCTCGCCACGAATATTTTATTACCGACAGCGT
>CAYZWD010000142.1:0-3352 GCA_964482115.1 uncultured Acidiphilium sp.
CCGCCCTCTATTTTAAGTTCGCGGATAATTTTTATGGCGCTGTCGTTAAGCATTTTTCTGTCTTTATCGCTTAGCGAAAGTATAGGTGCTACTACTACGGAATCGCCCGTGTGAACGCCTACGGGGTCTACGTTTTCCATTCCGCAAATGGTTATCGCCCTATCCGAAGAGTCACGCATGACTTCGAATTCGATTTCTTTATAGCCCTTAACGCTTTTTTCGATAAGCACTTGATGCACGGGGGATAATTTAAACGCGTTAGTGCCTATTTCTACGAGTTCATCTTCGTTATAAGCAAATCCGCCGCCCGTGCCGCCTAGGGTAAACGCGGGGCGCAAAACTACGGGGTAACCTATATCCAGCGCGGCTTTTTTGGCTTGCTCTAAATCGTAAGTGATTTCGGACGGGATAACTGGTTCGCCTATGGCTTGGCACATTTCTTTAAAGAGTTCCCTATCCTCCGCGCGCTCTATACTAGCGGCGGAAGTTCCTAAAAGTTCTACGCCGCATTCTTTAAGCACGCCCTTTTTTTCAAGCTGAATGGCTAAGTTAAGCCCCGTTTGCCCGCCTATTCCGGGAACTATAGCGTCCGGGCGCTCGTAGCGCAAAATTTTAGCCACGTATTCTAAAGTAAGCGGCTCCATATATACCTTATCTGCGATTGAAACGTCGGTCATTATGGTTGCGGGGTTAGAATTACACAATATTACTTCGTAACCCTCTTCCTTTAATGCAAGGCAAGCTTGCGTTCCTGCGTAGTCGAATTCGGCGGCTTGACCTATCACTATAGGACCCGATCCGATTATAAGTACCTTTTTAACGTCAGTTCTTTTTGCCATTACTGTTTCTCCTTAAAAAATTTTAAAGTATAGGCTTGCCGTCGCAAACCGTTAAAACGTGTTTACCGAATACTTTTTTACCCTCGAACGGCGTAGATTTGCCTTTGGATAAAAAGTCGTTAGGGTTAATCACGTAGCTTTCGTTTAAATTCCACACCGAAAAATCGCCGTTTAAAGGAATATCGAAACGCTTACGCGGGTTTATGGCGATAAGCTCTATAAGCTTGTTTAAACTTATTACGTTTTGCTTTACTAAGTAGGTGTAAAGCAACGGAAAAGCGGTTTCTAGCCCGACTATTCCGAACGCGCTGCCGCGCAGCCCGCGCGATTTTTCTTCTTGCGAGTGCGGAGCGTGATCGGTGGCAATCATATCTATAACGCCGCTTTCGATTCCGCTAATCAACGCAAGTTTATCTTCTTCGCTGCCGAGCGGCGGATTCATTTTAAAACGCCCGTCCTCTTGCAAGTCGTTTTCGGTTAAAATCAAATAATGCGGAGCGGTTTCGCACGTTACGTTAAGCCCGCTTTTCTTTGCGTCTTTAATAAGCTCTACGCTCTCTTTGCAAGAAATATGGCAAACGTGATAAGCAGCGCCCGTTTTTAAAACCAAATTTAAGTCGCGCTCGATAGCTTTCCACTCGCTTTTTTTATCTATGCCGACGTGCCCGTGCGCCTCAGAGTATGTGCCGAGCCTTATATATCCGCCGTTTAACAACGAATTATCCTCGCAATGCGCAACTATTATTTTGTTTAGGCTTTTAGCCTTTTGCATCGCCTCTTGCATAATGGCGGCGGACTGAACGCCCTTGCCGTCGTCTGAAAAAGCCACTACGTTATTAGCTAAAGCCGCCATGTCCGAAAGAGATTCGCCTTTTTCGCCCACGGTTATAGCGCCGTAAGGATAAACCTTGATTTTTGCCGAGTTTTTTATAATATCGGTTTGCTTTAATAAATTTTCGGCGCTGTCGGGCACGGGGTTTAGGTTGGGCATGGTGCAAACCGCGGTATACCCGCCGTGCGCGGCGGCTAAACTGCCCGATAGAATAGTTTCTTTGTATGCAAAGCCCGGCTCGCGAAAATGCACGTGCACGTCGCAAAAGCCGGGTAAAAGGGTATAATCGCTTAAATTGTATTTCGAATTGCCGATAATAAACGACTCGGCAAATTTTTCGGCATTAAGATATTCATTAAAGCCTATCGCCCTCGCTTTGATTTTTAAAACCTTTTCGTTCGTCATCTAATATCGATCCTATACTGTAAGTCTGCCTTAAGTATAGCACAGTTTTTTTATTTAGTCAATTTCTTATAGCCCGTATTCTTAGCGAAACCCCCGCTTAACTAAAAAAAAAGGCGGGACGCAACCGATCGTTAACTAATCAATCCGCTTCATTTTTTTAAAGTATATACAATTTCCAAAATTTCGGTGTTTTTCAAAAACCACGCGCCGATAAAAATATTCGAGCCGAAGCTTGTAAATAAATTATAGCACGAAAAAAAATTCGTCAATCGGGAAAATCGTAAAAGGTTCAAATAGTCATATACCCGTAAAACGTGCGTATTAAAACCGCGTATTAAGCGTATTTAAACAAAAACAGCCAAAGGCGGCTGCCCTCGGCTGTTTTTTTGTATTTTTGTTTGTTTTTATTGCCTAGCCAATAGAAAACCGTGCCAATGAAGTTTTATCGGTTCAGTTTTTTAATGCCTAAACGAAAGTTGACCAACGCCAACGGCGTTGCAAAAACTACCTTGCTTGGATTGTGAAGTTTAGCGTTACGGCGTTGTTGTTTACGCTTAGGTAGGAAATAACAACTTCGTTTACCGTGACGCTGCTTTCCACGTTGCCCGTTAAAAGCAATTTTACGCTGACCGTTCCTTGTGCACTGCTAACAACGCCGTCTAAACCGAGTTGTTTTACCACGTTTGCACCGATAACGCCGTTGCAGCTGTTGCTTTGGTCGTCGTAGGTAAATTGGCTAAAATCCTTTACTTTCCAACCGAAAGTTACACTATCGGTAGGATAATCGCTCGTGCTGTTTTGCGTTTTCCAAGCTGTGCCGTCGCCTGTAAAATCGGTGTTGGGTGTTTTTATAGTTACGGTGCGTTGTTTCGATTCAAAATCTACGACAACCGTACCCTTTGAAACTTCCGTACCGTTGGCATTCTTAACGATAATATCTGCCGTGATGCTTTTTGCATCCTTAACCTGTGCGGAAAATTGATCCAGCACGACTTGTTCGGTTGTGGGGGTTGCGGGGGCAATGCCGCATGCGCAAAACATACAGCATATCAAAAACAAGCACGTTAGTGTTAATAAAACTTTTTTAGTCATTAGAACAATCTCCTTTTAACGATAACGGTTGCAAGAGCAACTATAGCCATTTGTACGAGCATGCCGAACATTACGGAAACTACGTTTACTGCGTTTTTAACGTCGTTTTCGGCTGCTTGTGCCATTTGTTCGTATTGGTTGACAAGTGTGTTAAGACGGGTAATTTCGCCGTCAATAGATTGCG
>CAYZWD010000143.1:0-3350 GCA_964482115.1 uncultured Acidiphilium sp.
GTTGGTATACTCGACGCGGATATGAGTTTATATTTCAGCGATTTTACGGCTAGCGAGCGAACTTACCAGCTACTAACGCAAGTTGCGGGGCGTAGCGGCAGGGCGGGCGATAAAGGCGTGGTCGTTTTGCAAACGTTTTCGCCGGATAACTCGGTTTTAAAGCTTGCCGTAAATTACGATTATTTAGGTTTTTATAACCGAGAAATAGCAATACGCTCGGCAACGGATTTTCCGCCTTTCGCGCTGATAATACGTATTTTGATCGAGGCGGAAAACGAAGAAATAGCCGTGCAAACTCTTAAAGACGTATACCTGCGCGAAAAAGAAATTTACGAGGCAAACAAGCCTAAATTTATATTCTTTAACAAAATGCACGCGCCCATAAAGCGGTTAAAAAACAAATACCGCTATCAAGTGCTTATGCGCGTTCGCACGGACGAGGCTCTGCGCGAAAAAATTTACGAGGCGGCTTTGCAAAGCAAAAACCCCAAAGCTTTTATTACGGTTGAAGAAAACCCCTCTAATTTAAGCTAAGATACGTTTAAAATTAAAGCGGCTTAGCTAAAGCCGTGCGGTAATAAAAGCCGAACGGTTGTAAAAAAAGTAAAAAGGTGAATTTTATGGCAATACGCAAAATTATACAAATAGGCGACGAAACGTTGCGCAAAAAGAGTTTCGAGGTAACCGACTTCGGCGAAAAAACCGTTCAGCTTTTAGACGATATGAAACAAACCTTAAAAAAGGCACAGGGCGCGGGGCTTGCCGCCGTGCAAGTGGGCGTGCTAAGGCGTGTTTTTATCGTCGATACGGACGACGGGTATTTCGAATTTATCAACCCTGAAATATTAAGCGTTAAGGGCAAGCAAGTCGGAACGGAAGGCTGTTTATCCGTTGCGGGCAAGTGGGGCGAGGTTGAACGCCCGGCAGAGGTACGCGTTACCGCGTTCGACCGTTACGGCAAAAAGTTCATTTTAACCGCCAAAGATTTTACTGCCCGCGCCGTTTGCCACGAATACGACCATTTAGAGGGAATTTTATACGTAGATAAAACGCAAAATATAAGGAGCGACGCTAAAAAATGAAGTTGATATTTTTAGGCACTCCCGATTTTTCGGTGCCCGCGTTAAAAGCTATAGCAGCTAGCGAGCACGAGGTTTTAGCCGTCGTAACCCAGCCGGATAAACCCGTTGGCAGAAGCGGCAAACTTTGCCCTACGCCCGTTAAACAAGCTGCCGAAGAATTAGGGCTTAAGGTTTTGCAATACGAAAAAATACGGCGCGACGGCGTTGACGATTTAATTGCCTTAAAGCCGGATATTATGGTAACTTGCGCATTCGGGCAAATACTTTCTAAGCAAATTTTAGATATAGCGCCGCACGGCGTAATAAACGTGCACGCCTCGCTTTTGCCTAAATACCGCGGAGCCGCGCCCATACAGTGGGCGGTTATAAACGGCGACGAGCAAACGGGCGTTACCATTATGCAAACCGAAGAAGGCGTCGATACCGGCGATATGATTTTGGTTGAAAAAACGCCTATTTATCCCGAAGAAACCGCGGGCGAACTGTTCGATAGGCTAGCCTTAATAGGCGCAAACGCCGTAGTTCGCGCGCTCGATTTAATCGAAAGCGGCACCGCTAAGTTCGAAAAACAAAACGAGGCGCTTAGCACTCACGTAAGAATGCTTAAAAAAGAGGACGGCGTTATAGATTTTTCGCTTTCGGCAAGCAAAATAGTAAATTTCGTGCGGGGGATGAACCCGTGGCCTTGCGCTTTTACTTATTTAAACGGAAAACTGCTTAAAGTTTTTAAAGCAGAAATAGTTACCGAAGCCGATTTACCTAAGCAACTTAGTCCGTTAAACCCAAGCGCTGCCAAAGCGGGCGAAGTTTTGGTTGCGAACGGTAAAAACGGGCTTATCGTGAAAGCGGGCGAAAATTGCGTTAGATTAAGCGTTTTGCAAGAAGAGGGCGGCAAGCGCATGCTAGACTGCGCGTTTTTGCTAGGGCACGAAATTCCCTTAGGCAGCCAACTTAAAAACGATAGGTAAACGGGTTCCGCTTAAAACAGCCAAAAAAGCAAAAAAAGCTAAAATGATTAACACTTTTTACGATTGTTACAGAATATTATCGCACGTTTACGGCGAGGGTTCTTATTTAAAGCAAGCTATAAACGGCGAGGTAATAGAACCTATCAACCGCGGCGCGGTAATTAAAATTTGCTACGGCGTGCTAGACGAAGATATTACGCTTTGCTATTATCTTTCGGTTTTGTGCGAAAAAAATCCTAAGCTGCCCGTGCGCATTATTTTAAAAATCGCCGTTTATTGCATAGAATATTTAAAAAAAGCACCTTACGCGGTAACTAACAGCGCCGTAGAGCTGTTAAAAAAATTAGGCAAGGGCGGCGCTAGCGGCTTTTTAAACGCGACGTTGCGCAAATTTTGCTCGGTTCGCTCGCAAATTAAACTGCCCGAGGGTAGCGACGCAAAATCGCTTTCCGTTAGATATTCTTATCCCGAAGCTTTGGTTAGCGAAATTTTGCAAGGCTACGGCGAAAGTTTAACCAAAAGCATAATTTCTTATAGGGCGAGCGGTTCGTTTTTGCGGTTTAAAAGCGATAGCGAGGGCGAAAGTTATTTAACCGAGCGCGGAATAGCTTATCAAAAACTTCCGTTTAGCGGGTGTTTTAAGGTGAACTCTTTCGCGCGCGACGACGGGTTTGATAACGGCGTTTACACCTATCAATCGGTCGGTTCTGTCGCTATTTGCGACGTCGTAAGCGGCGGCGAAAATTTGCTCGATTGTTGCGCCGCTCCGGGCGGAAAAAGCGTTTTGCTCAGCGAAAAATTCAAAAGCGTTACGTCTTGCGATATTCACCCGCACAGAGTCAAACTTATCGAGCAATACGCCGAGCGAATGCATGCGGATAACGTTATGGCGTTCGAGTGCGATTCTAGCGTTTTTCGCCCAGATTTTGCGTCCTCGTTCGGCGCGGTTTTGTGCGACGTGCCGTGCAGCGGTTCGGGCGTGGCTTGCGAAAACCCCGATATGAAGGTGAATAAAGATTATTCTTCGCTTAAAGAACTTAACGATTTGCAGTTAAAAATTATAAAAAACTGTTTTAAATACGTTAAAAAGGGAGGCGCGCTTTATTATTCTACTTGCAGCGTTTTACCGCGCGAAAACGACGGAATAATTAAGCAATTTTTGCTTGAAGAGCCTAACGCCGTTGTTGAAAAAATTAGCTCGCCGCTTAAAAATAACAAAACCGAATTCGGTTTGCAGTTTTTGCCAAACGAAACCCAAGGCGCGGGCTTTTACGTTTGTAAAATAGTTAAAAATTAATAT
>CAYZWD010000144.1:0-3307 GCA_964482115.1 uncultured Acidiphilium sp.
GCGCGGGACTCAAAATCCCGTGATGGCGACATCGTGTGGGTTCGACCCCCACCACCGGCACCAAAATAAAAAACGAACGCTGAGCTTTCTTAGAGTTCGTTTTATTTTTACTATTTTTATCGTCTACCCGTCATCTATTTTAATATCGAGTTAATATCGAGCTTTTTTGCCTTAGCATTACCCCGCGCGACGAAAACGGTAAAAACGATCAGCATTTTTACGGCAATTCCTTTCATCTAAAAAAGCTCGCCTAAAGGTAAAAAAAAATGAAAAATAAACTTTTTATAACTTTTTTCGCCGCGATATTAGCAATCTTTTGTTTTTTTGCGCTAGCACCGCGCGGCAATTTTGCGACCGCGTACGCAAGCGCGACTGAAAGCTCAAACGCGCCCGAACAAACGGTAGTTCCAAACGGAAACTTCACAAACCTTATAGTTTTTGCAAAATTTAGCGGCGAAAGCGAATTTTTAAACGATTCTTGCGGTAAAGGCACTACCGTTGCAAGCGTAACGCACAACAGTTACGAATTAGCCGAATATTCCGTTAAAGATTATTATTACAGAGCTTCTAGCGGGAAAGTTAGCTTAAATAACGTTTATTTGTTTGCAGACGGAACGAATTCGTTAACCCTATCGCGCGAGCGCGGTTACTACTGCACGAAACAAACCGATAACCCTATCGGCTACGAATCAAGCGAATATTCAATTAGACTGAGCGAGTTAAAGCAAGATTGGGCTAGCGCAATAACTACCGCAATAAGCAACGGTGCGACTTTAACCGACTTTAATAAAACAAAAACGTATTCCGTAAACGACCTAGATAAAAATAACGACGGCTTTATAGATTCAATAACCTTGATTTATAAATATTCAGATGATTACTCGGTTGCGTGGAGCGATTGTTTATGGAATTATCAAGCGTATTCTAGTTATTTAGAACTGAATAACGGCGGCAAAAAACTTTATTCGAAAGCTTTTTTTCAAATGACGGCTAACTACAATTTTATTTATCGCGATAAAAACGGCTTAGAATTTTCAAGCTTAAAAACCCTAATTCATGAAATAGGGCATATTTTCGGGCTAAAAGATTTATATAAATCCGATAGCACTTCGCCCGTGTATTACATGTCGGCAATGTCTAACGCAATATCACCCGTGCCGCAGTATATTTCCGCAAAAGAGCGCGAGGCACTAGGCTGGCTTAACTCCTCAAACGTTGCCTACGCAAACTCCGCGGGGAATTACACTATTAACGTAACCTCTAGCGAAACGCAAAGCAACGGTATTATTTGCTATAAACGTGAAATTCCCGAACTTAACAAAACGCTTTATTTAGAATATAGAAGTTTTATAGGCAGCTCAAACAAATACGATACTCAGCAAAAGGAACTTTACAATCAAAACGATATTCAACTAAAAGGTTTATCGATTGAGAGCGGGCTAGTTTGCTTTTTGGTCAAAAACGGCGTAACTTTCCCGGATAACTTGCACGGCTATTCTAGCGATTCAGATTACGTTGCTCTCGGCGGACAATACAAAACCAAGTCAGACGCGGCGCTTATGGTGGGCGAAAACATAAAAATCGGCAACGATTTAACTATCAGCGTAACCGAAATAAACGATACTTCGCTTAAATTTACGCTTGAATACTCGCAAAAAGAGTGCGAACACTCACTTAAAAAAACAGAATATTCCGCCTCGACCTGCAATAAAAAAGGCAACGCGGAATATTACTTTTGCTCGCTTTGCAATAAATATTTTTTAGCTGACGGCACGCAAATTTCGCTTAGCGATACGGTTTTAGATTTTGCGCCGCATACCGAAACCGACATACCCGAAACTTACTCTACTTGCACCGAGCACGGCTTAACCGCCGGTAAAAAATGTTCTGAATGCGGAACGGTTATTAAAGAACAAACAAAAAAACCGCTTTTAAACCACGTTGAAAGCGGCTGGATAACTGATAAAGAACCAACCTACCAAGCGGCTGGTTCAAAACACACCGAATGCGTAAATTGTAAAAAAGTTTTATCCACTCAAGAAATTCCTAAAAAAACCGAAAGCGGAAGCTCGAGCGCGGGCGAAAACGGCGGCAATATTAATGGAAACAACGGCAACGCGGGCGGCGGTAACGACACGGGCAAACCGAACGTTCCCGACGAACCTAATCAGCCAAGCGATAAAACCGAAGAAACGCCCTCTCAGCCCGATGATAATACGGGCGAAAAGCCAAGCGAAACGCCTGAAAATTCAAGCGACGAACAAATTAGTTCTAACAACTCAAGCTGGCAAACCGGCAAAAACTGCGCAAACTTTACGTTGTTTCCTATTTTATCGGCTATACTTTTGCTTTGCGCGTTAAAAGCGTTCCGCATAAAAAAGCCGTAAACAACTATAAAAATACAGTAAAAATCAAAATTAAAAGATAAAAAGAGCGAACTTCAACTAAGAAATTCGCTCTTTTTCGTTTACTATCATGTTGTTTAAGCTGTAAATTTAGTAATATATTTAGCGATATTTTTACTAAAACGCTCGCCTCGAAAATATTTAATTAGCCCTTAGAAAAATGAACCGATAATGCCTAACTTAATCTATAGCAATTTTATGGCTGATTTGCTTAGGCGGTTCTTTTTTAGGGAGTTTTACGGTTAAAACGCCGTTATCGTATTTTGCCGAAATTTTGCTTTCGTCAACCTCGCCTATATAATAACTTCTGCTGCAAGCAAAGCGGCGTTCTTGGCGAATAAACTTATGCTTTTCGCCGTTTTCTTCGTTTTTAGTTTGAGTTTTTGCGCTTACGGTAAGATACCCTTTTGCAAAATCGACCGAAATATCCTCTTTTTTATAACCGGGCATTTCAACGTCCATCTCGTAACCGTCGTTACTCTCCTTTATATCGGTAGCCATGACGGAAGAAACCCTGTCCTCGTAAAACATAGGTTTAAAAAAGCCGAACATGTCGTCTAATACGTCGTCGTTATGCGTGTTTACTAAATAGTTTTTCATAATATTTTTACCTCACAATTTTTATTTTTGCCAAACTATAATATTTTATTCTTCGAGCCTAACGCAATTTAAGTTTTTATTGTTAGCAATCGTTGCATTTATTTGTTAGCACTCTTATCTTTTGACTGCTAATATTATAGCACGAGTTTTTTGTTTTGAACCACTTTTTTTAAAAAAATTTTTAACTGCACTTAAAATTCCGCTTTTTATGCGGAAAAATAGTTAAAAATATTTTTGATTTTTTTTCTTTTTTACGTTTTTTAGCTGCTAAAAATAGTTTTTTCGGTTGCCTGCTATAATAA
>CAYZWD010000145.1:0-3297 GCA_964482115.1 uncultured Acidiphilium sp.
GGGTATAGAGGCGTTTTTCGAGCATAACGAAAGCAAGGCGCGCGTCGAATATCGAATTTATAAAAACGCGCCGCACGTCGACGTTAACGTAGAATTGTTTTTTAACGCGATGAACGAAATGGTTAAAATGCAGCTACCCGTTAAAAACGAGGGCGGCGTAATAGGGCAAATCCCGTTCGGAACGGACGCTTTGTTCGACGACGGGAGAGAAAACGTTTATCAGCGTTTCGTAGGCGTAAAAAACAACGGCAAAGTCGTTGCGCTTTTAAACAAAAGTTGTTACGGCGGTTGCTATGAAAACGGCGCGC
This sequence comes from uncultured Acidiphilium sp., assembly GCA_964482115.1. GTDB lineage: Bacteria > Bacillota > Clostridia > Christensenellales > Borkfalkiaceae > HGM11416. The sequence continues at coordinate 309 of CAYZWD010000145.1, forward strand.
TATACACCTCGCTCGTTCGCGGCGTAACTTATTGCGCACACCCCATTTTAGATAGGCAGATTATTCCTAACGATAGATTTACGCATAAAATCGACCAAGGCGTGCACAATTACTTTTTCCGCTTGCTCGTTTGCGACGAGTGCGATTTATCCCGCGCGGCTTTAGAATTTAACCGCAAACCTTACGCGGTTAACGTATTCCCGACGGGCGTAGCGCTTGCCGAAAAAGATTTTTCGCTTGAAGTTAGCAATAAAAACGTTACCCTTTGCGCTTTTAAAAAGTGCGAAGAGGGCGAAGGTTTCGTGCTCAGGCTTATAAATAATTTCTGCTTGCCCGTTCAAACTCAAATAGAGCTTTGCGGGGCTAAAATAAACGCGTCGTTCGGCAAATACGAGGTTAAAACTTTCCGCTATGCTGGAGATAAGCTGGTCGAACTAGCCGAGGCGTGCGTATAATTGAAACCGTTTTTATTAATTTTAATCGTAATTTTAAACGGTTAAAAAATATAATTATAAAACGCAATTATAACGAGTAATTGCAAACGGTTAAAAACGAAAAAGTTTTTTAAACGGAGGGGGGCGCAAGCCCCCCTCACTTTTATACTCGAAAAGTTTTAGGGGTTATTTTTTAAGGCTCTTTGTTAAAATTTTGGGTGATACAAAAAAACAAAAAGTCTGCCTATAGGTCGATTAACGTTCAGGCGTGTGCTTTAGCGAACGCTGCATTTTTTAGGTGAGTTGGGCGAAGTAAGTAAAAGCGTTAGCGGGGCGTTAATTTTTGGCAAAATCAGCCGCGTTTTTAAAAACCGTTAAAATAGCGCTTTCAACGGTGTGGCCGCGGCGCCGTAATTCGCCGCGTAGTTTAATTAAAAACGTCTAAAAATAGCTTAAAACGGCTAAAAATAACTTAAAATAATTTTACAAAGCTCGGGCGTGCCGTTTTTTAAACCGAGGGCGGATATTGCGTTTTTTAACTGAGTTTGGCGGTTTATCAGCTCGTTTAAAAGTTCGGGCAGGGCGGTTTTAAGTTCGTTTTCGTCGCAAGAAATTAGCGCGCCAAGGTTTTTAAAATGCTCTGCGTTTTTAACTTGGTCGCCGCGCGAACCCTTTTTAAGCGGAACGCAAACGCAAGGCTTTTTTGCGTAAAGAACTTCAAACAAGGTGTTCGAACCGCCGCGTATAAGGCAAAAGTCGGCGGCGGAAAGCGCATTTGCCATGTTTATAAATTCAAATGCGAAATAGCCGTTAACGGGCTTATAGGTGCACTTATTGCCTTTGCCAACGGCGTGTAAAACGTAAAAATGCTTTAAAATTTGCTTTAGGTTGGCTTGCACGGCGTCGTTAATAATTTTGCTGCCTTGGCTGCCGCCGCTTATTAATAATACGGGCTTATCGTTAGGCAAACCGAAATATTTAAGCGCCTCGCTTTTTTTAATTTTAAAAAGTTCTTCGCGCATGGGCGATCCTATGCACTCGCCGCCGTATTTTTTTGCGGTATCAGAAAACGTACACAAAAGTTTATCGCATTTTTTTAAACACAGCTTGTTTGCAAGACCTATGCTTAAATCCGATTCGTGGCAAATTACGGGAACGCGCAGTTTAAACGCCGCCAAGCAAACGGGCAAAGCGCAATAACCGCCCTTAGAAAAAACCAAACGCGGTTTTTGTTCGTTTAAAATTCGCTCGGCTTGCTTTACGGCGCGTAAAAGCTCGGCGGGCAATAAAAAATTTTTAAGCGCGCGAAACGAAAAACCCCTTATAAACTTTGGCGGGGTAATTTCGTATAAAAAATCGCAATAATCTTGCATAACGTTTTTTTCAAGTTGCTTGCCGCTTCCTATATAAACAGCGTTAACGCCGCGCTTTTTAAGCCACGGATAAACGGCGGTAAAGGGTATAACGTGCCCCGCCGTACCGCCGCCCGCAAAAATTACCGTTTTCACGCGGGGCGATGCGCTCGTTTTAAAAAGTTTTTCAGATTGTGATTTTTTAGTTTTTGCTTCGTTCATATTATCGTTTTCGCATACGTTCATATTAACAGTTTATGCAAAACGAGCAAAAAAAGCGCAAAAAAACAAAAACCCGCAAAAGTGCCGATAATCGACCTATAGACGGGCTTTTTATTGTTTTTAGTTGTAAAAATTGCGGTAAGGCAGTTAAATGGGCGCACGAATTTAGTTTTCGCGTTAAAGCCGCGCAAGTTAGCGGCTAACGGCGTTAGCTGAATGTTATAAGCTTAATTATTTAAGCTTAATAAACTCTTGCCCGCCCATAAAGGGGCGCAAAACTTCGGGAATTTTCACGCTGCCGTCCGCTTGTTGGAATTGTTCTATCATAGCGGGGAACACGCGTGAGGTTGCAAGCCCGCTGCCGTTAAGCGTATGAACGAATTCGGGTTTGCCGGTTTTTGAATTTCTAAAGCGAGTGTTGTTTCTTCTCGCTTGGTAATCGTTGGCGTTAGAAACCGAGCTTACTTCCTTGTAAATGCCCATAGAGGGAATCCACACTTCGATATCGTAAGTGCGCGCCATCGAAGCGGAGCAATCGCCCGCGGCGAGTTTGCTAAGCCTAAAATGCAAGCCTAACTTTTGCATAAGCGAGCAAGCTTTGTTAACTAATTCTTCGAATGCTTCGCGGCTGTGTTCGGGGTGGGCGTATTGAACCATTTCCACTTTATTGAATTGATGCCCGCGAATCATGCCGCGTTCTTCGGCACGGTAGCTGCCCGCCTCTTTTCTGTAGCAAGGGGTATAGGCGAAAAACTTCATGGGTAGTTTGCTTTCGTCTATAATTTCGCCCGCATACATATTAACCAAAGCGGTTTCTGCGGTGGGGAGCATAAATTTAGATTTCTTATCGTCGCCGCCCTCGCTGTCTACCCAATAAACTTCGTCTGCGAACTTGGGGAATTGCCCCGCGCCGAATCCGCAGTTATAACCGAGCATATGCGGGGGTAAAATAAATTCGTAACCGTCGGCAAGGTGTTCGCT
>CAYZWD010000146.1:0-3278 GCA_964482115.1 uncultured Acidiphilium sp.
GCTTTACAGGTATCAATCGCAAATATATTTTCACCAAAAAAAGCACTGGAATATTCACCTTGCGCGGTTATTTTGCGTGATTGCCGCGCCGCTTACTTATATCTTTTATCGCGGGCTGAGGCTGATATCCACTTATCGAGATATGCGCTTTTTGCAAACGGTGAAACAAAGCTATAAAGCTATAGCGGGTGGCGAAAACGTAGTTATTTTTCCGGAGGATTCGTCTAGGGGATATTTTAAGGAACTTACGGAATTTTACGCGGGATTTACCGTTTTTGCCAATTATTGTTTAAAAAAGGGCGTAGACGCACCCGTTTACGTTTCTTATTATAAAAAGAAAGAGCGCGCGTTTATTTTTTCAGAGCCGATTTTATTTTCAAAGTTAAAGTCGTTGTTTAAAACTCGTGAAGATATAGCCGAATATATGCTTCAAAAATGCAATTCGCTAAATAAACTCGATTTAAACGAATTAAATTACGCCGAATAACGGTCGTAAAAGTATAATTGCAATAAACGAACGATAAAAACCCCCGACGACGGTCGGGGGTTTTTTATACGAAAAACGATAATACTAATCGCAATTAAAAAAAACTATAACGAAGATAAAAGCGTTTAATTTGCGTTAAAGGCGTTTGTTTCGTTGCAAAGTCGTGAGTTTTTAAAAATTTTAACTTCTTTAACGTATAAAATCGTGCCTATCGCGCCGGTGATGATTTCGGCGGCGGGAAAGGCAATCCACACGTAGTTAAGCCCTACGAACGAAAGCGCGTAAAAAATAGGAATAAGGCAAAACGCTTGGCGTGAAAGCGTTAGCCAAATACTCGGCTTAGATTTTCCTATGGCTTGGAAAAATACCGAAGGCATAAACGACATAGTTGCCGGCAAAAAGCTTAAACCGATAATTCTAAAGGCAACTTCGCCTATTTCAAAAACTTTTTCGGAGCTAGAAAAAATGCCCAACAGCTGCCTAGGTATAAGCAAAAAGCAAAGCGCGCTTATCGCCATAAAAAAGGCTATAATCGCCGAAGAAATACCGAAAGTTTTTCTAACTCTGCCGTAAGCGGTTTGCGCGTAGTTATAGCTTATTACGGGCACTATGCACGTTTGCAGCCCCGTAAGCGGAATGAAAAAGAACGATTGAATTTTATAATACAAACCGAGCACGGTAACCGCCTCGTCGCAAAACTTAGCCAAAATAACGTTAAATACCAAAATGTAAACGGTAAAAAACGCTTGCATTATAATAGACGGCATTCCTAGCGAAAAAATAGAACGCGCCGCCCGTTTCATTATTGCAAAAGAGGGGAATTTATTAAAGGCTTTAAGCCCCGTTATAATAGCGGCGGCAAATTGCCCCAAAACGGTTGCGTAAGCCGCGCCCGCTACGCCTAGGTTTAAATTAAAAATAAAAATCGGATCTAAAATTATATTTATAACCGCGCCTACTATTTGTGCGATAGTTGGCAAAACCATATCGCCGCGGGCTTGCAAAATTTTAGAAAAAATGCTTTCGGTAAACACGCCAATGCTGCCAACGCAAACGATCATACCGTAAGAGTAGGCGAATTCGCGCGCTTCTTCGCGGTTAGTTTGAATTATAACGTAAGGCTTCATAAGCGCGGCGAGTAGCGCAGCGAAAATTACCCATAAAATAAGCGAAATAAAAATGCCCGTTCCCGCAACGTCTTTAGCTTCCGCGTCGCTTTTCTTTGCGTAAAGCCTAGCCATTAGAGTGTTAACGCCGACGCCCGTGCCCACGGCAAACGCTATTATGATAAGTTGCAAAGGGTAAATTACGGATAGAGCGGTTAGTCCGTCTTCAGAAAATTTACCAACGAAAAAACTGTCTACTATGTTATAAAGCGCTTGAATAAGCAAAGCGAGCATAACGGGCGGCGCGGTTTTTAAAAGTATTTTAAAAATGCTTTCGCTTCCGAACATCGAAGCGTCCATCGGCTTTTTGCTCATGCTTGTCTAAAATCCCTACCGTTAAAGTCGAATTTTGCGCAAGATTTCGAACTAAGCCTACTTAGCAAACGTTCTTGATAGCGTTCTTTAAAATCGTCGTTTGAAAGATTGGTCGTTATAATAAACGCCTTGCCGTTGTTAAGCCGTTCCGATAAAAAGGCGGTAAGGTATTCTATCGTAACGTTGCTTTTAACGGGTTCCGTACCCAAATCGTCTATAACTAAAAGGTCGCAAGTGGTAAGTACCTCAAAAATAGCTCTTTGGTCGCTGCCGTTCGTAATGTGGTAAGTAAAGAAAATTTCGTTAAGCTTAAGCGCGGATAAAAACAGCACGTTTTTGCCGCGTTTTTCAAGCTCGCTCGCAATGCAAGCGGCGGCAAAGCTTTTGCCCGTCCCCGGTTTGCCCGAAAAAATAAGGTTGCGCCTTTCGGTTATCTCGAAGTGATTGCAGTAATTAAGTAATTTATGTTTAAAATCTTCGCCTTTTAAGTCACTAAAACCTCTGCCTGCTAGCTCACATGAAAAATCGTCGAACGTGGGCAGTTTAGGCTTGGTTACGCCTAAAAACTTTTCGGCGCACAGCGTAAGTTTTTTAAAAAAGCAATCGCAAGTGCCGCCGTTCGGCTTATAGCCCGTGTCCGAGCACTTTTCGCAAGTATACGCGGGTTTAAGCGATTTTTCGCTTAAATTAAGCTTTTTCAGCGCCTCGTCGCGCTTTGCAATCAATAACTCGCGCTCGCGTTTTAGGGGGGCGACATCGCCGCTTGCCGCCTCTTCGAATTCGAGCCGCGCGATTTTTAAATTTAGGTCTTTAATCGCGTAATACGCGCGTGAAAAATCGCCGTCCGATAGGGCGGTTTGCATATTTTTATACGCCTCGTCGTTAGCTTTTTGCCTGTCGTTTTCATACAGCGCGAGCGCGCTTTTTAAAATTTCGTCGCTAGCAATCATTTAATCAAAAATCGATATCTTTCGCGTTAGTAATAAGCGTATCGAGTTCCTCCTGAGTATAGTTATTGGTGAGCGAAAAATAAGCCGAAGATTTTTTGCCGTCTTTTGCGCTCTTGTTTGCGTTCGCGCCGTAGTTTTGCGCGGGGATTTTATCGGGCGAAAAAATAAATTTCGATTTCCAGTCCGATAAAATAACGTTCATTAAAATCCACGGTCTGCTTCCGCCTGCGGCAGCTCTAGCGGCGGCTTTAATCATCTCATCGGAAAAGCCCCAATTTTGCCAAGCGGAAAGGTCTTGTCTGTCTCGGTCGGTGGGGCGGCGTTCTAAACCGCAAAGCCGCAAAAGCTCGCGAATAAACT
>CAYZWD010000147.1:0-3265 GCA_964482115.1 uncultured Acidiphilium sp.
ATGACGGCAGTCATTACATAGGAATACCGCAAGGCGCATATCCGAGCGGAAAAGGTGATGGGGGTAGCGGTGGCAACTCTTACGGTTATCTATATTTTTCTAAAGCATTTCTTGGAACTTTGGGAAATGGCGGTTTTGGTAATAATGGAGGTGATACAATTGCAAAAATATCATATAAAAATGGAGTAAAAGTGATAGAATACGGAACTATGGGTATTGGTGGTATTGGTGACAAATGTGGAAAAATTATTTCCGATAAAGCATTTAAAGGAACCGATAGAAGTAATGAAACCGCGGTTAGCGGAGTTAACCTCGATTGCAATTACAATATAGCTATCGAAGAATAAATAACACACTAAAGAACTCATAAAAAAAAGCGGGCGGAAATTCACGCTCGCTTTTGTTATTATATATTTTTTTCGCCGTTTTGCAATTTAAGCGTTTTCGCATTTGACGAATTCGTAATCGGCATCGTTTACGGCTTGCTTTGCGGCGGCTTCGTTAAAACCGTCGGTTACTTCGATAACGGCGCGCTTGTTTTCAAGTTCTACCACGGCGGATTTTACGCCGTTTAGCCCGCCGAGGATTTTTTCTACCCTCGCCTTGCAATGCCCGCACATCATTCCGTTTACGTATACGTATTTTTTCATAATTACCTCCCGTTCGTTGCCGCTAGCGGCTTTATTTGTATTATTTACTGAATTTCCGTTTTTATAATTTTCTTCGGCCGCGTCAGGCGTTTTTGCAATATCCTGCGTTTCAACAACGCTAGGCGTTTCGGCAAGCGGCGTTTTAACAGCGCACTCCCCTCTTTTTTTGTAAAAACCGCCCGCTAGAGCTTTAACATCGGCGCGTTTGCCGCCGAACAATCTAAGCCTTAACGAGTTGCTAACCACGAACAAGCTAGATAAACTCATCATCGCCGCCGAAAATCCGGGCGTAAAGTTTACGCCCGCAAAGCTAAGCGCTCCCGCAGCAAGCGGTATGCACAAACAATTATAAAAGAACGCCCAAAATAAATTTTGCTTTATCACTCGCAAACTTTTTTTGCCGAGCGATAACGCGAACGTCACGTCGGTAGGATCGTTCTTCATTAAAATAACGTCTGCGTTGCAAATCGCGATTTCCGTGCCCGCACTTACGGCAACGCCTACGTCCGCCTCGGCAAGGGCGGGCGCGTCGTTAACGCCGTCGCCTACGAAAGCAACCTTATAGCCCGAATTTTTAAGCGAGCAAACAGCGTCGCGCTTGCCGTCCGGCAAAACTCCCGCGATAAAATCTATACCGAGCTCGCTAGCCACCGCGCTTGCGGTTTTGGGGTTATCGCCCGTTATCATAGTAACTTTATACCCCAAATTTTTAAGAGCCGCGCACGCCGAAGCCGCACCTTTTTTTATTTCGTCTTTAACGGCGAAAACGGCAAGCGGCAAGTTGCCTTTAATCAAGAAAACGGGGGTAGCTCCGCTTTGCGCGTAAGAGTTAAACAATGCCGCGCATTTATCGAAAAGTCCGCCTATAAGCCCGTTATCGCACGCATAAGCGTAACTAACGGCGTAATATTCTTCGCCGCCGATAACCCCGCGCACGCCCTTACCGCGCAAGTTTTCAACGCTACCGAAAACTGCCGTAGCCGCACCGTTTTGCACGCAATAATCGCATATAGCTTTAGCTAGCGGATGCGAACTTTGCGATTCTAACGCGTAAGCTACCGAAAAAGCTTTTTGCTTATCTTCAAAAAATTCGGCGGCGGCAACCACGGGTTTGCCCTCGGTTAAAGTGCCCGTTTTATCGAACGCAACCGCCGTTACGGTCGCGAGCGTTTGAAGCGCCCCGCCCGAACGAATAAGCACGCCGCGTTCTGCACTTTTGCCCGTGCCGAGCATTACGGCAAGCGGAGTTGCAAGCCCCAACGCGCACGGACACGAAACGACTAAAACCGAAACCCCGCGGGTGAACGCGGTTTGAAAATTGCCCGTTGCGATTTGCCACACGGCAAAAACTATTAGCGCGACGCAAATGACCGCGGGCACGAAAACGGCGGCTATTTTGTCGGCAAGCTCGCTTACGGGGGCTTTGCTTGCGCCCGCCTCTTCGACCATAGCGATTATGCGCGAAAGGGTTGAATTTTCACCCGAGGCGGTAACCTTAATTATTAAATTACCGCTTTCTAGCACTCCGCCCGAAATTACGTCGTCGCCGACGGATTTGTATACGGGAATGCTTTCGCCCGTGATAGCTGCTTGATTAACGCTGCCCTCGCCTTTATAAACCACGCCGTCTAAGCAAACGCCCTCGCCCTCTCTAACCGCTAAAAGGTCGCCTATTTTTATTTGAGAAAGCGGCACGGTTACTATTTTTTCTCCGCGTAAAACATTAGCCTCGGAGGGCAATAACTCTTTTAATTTTTTTAACGCGTCGCCCGTTTTGCGCTTGCTTTTTTCTTCTAAAAGCTTGCCGAGCGTTACTAACGTAAAAATCATTGCCGCGCTTTCAAAATAAAGCGAATGCACTTTTTCGCACGCTGCGGCAAGCTCTCCCGCAGATTGCAAAACGCCTATTTTTACGGTTACGCACACGCTATATATAACGCACGCGAGCGCGCCCGTAGCGATAAGCGAATCCATGTTTGGCGAAAGTTTAAAAAGCCGCTTAAAACCAACCGTAAAATACTTATAATTAAGCACGCCGACGGGCAAAAACAGCCCCGCTTGCACGCACGCGTTGGTTAATGGGTGCGTATGCGCGCTTAAAAATTCGGGCACGGGCAAACCGAGCATGCCCCCCATACACAAATAAAACAGCGTTAGCATAAACGGCAACGACGCGAAAAACCTTATTCCGTAATCGTTTTTAAGTTCTCCGCCGGCGTAAATTTCGGCTTTGTAGCCAGCCTTTACGACCGCCGCTATAATTTGCTCTTGCGCAAGCAATTTTTCGTCGTATTCGACTATTAACGCCCCGCTTGAAAGGTTAACTCCCGCTTTTTGCACGCCGTTAAGCCTTTTTACGCCGCGCTCCACCGCGGACACGCACGCCGAACACGTCATACCGTAAACGGTAAATTTTGCCTTCATAAAACTCCTATTTTTAGGGTTTTCACCCTAAAACACTATAAATCGCCTAAAAAATTCGCCTTTATTTTTTTGTAGCCTTTATTTTAAGCACGCTTAATTTGGCAAAAAAAATAAACGCCCTTCGATTGCAAGTATAATTCGTTCGCAAGTATAAAATATGAAACTAATTTCATATTTGGCATGCATATTAT
>CAYZWD010000148.1:0-3244 GCA_964482115.1 uncultured Acidiphilium sp.
GTTTTATTATCGTTAGCACCGTCGTTAAACGGGTTTTCTTTTGTTTTGAACGGATTTGCGTACGGATCGTAAGTTTGCCCGAACCTGCGCGCGTATTTTTCAGCGTAATATTCGTTAACCGAAGAGTATGCGCGGTTTTTGCGAACCACTAAAATAAATATGCCTAAAAGCGGCTCTATAAACAAGCAAAGCAAAGTAAAAAGCCAACGTTTATCGGGCGAATATTTTGAAAAGAACGCGTAAACGAGCATCGCGTAAGCAAAAATATTAATTATAGAAATAAAATATTCAACGTAATCGTATACGCTTACTATTATGCTTACCGTAACGCTCGGTTCAAACGCGAAAACCTCGCCCGCGGGCAAAGTGCCGCTAAACAGCGCAACGAAATATTCGCCGAAATAAATCCCCGAAATAACAACCGAGCCAAGGGTTGCCACTCCGCTTGCAATAGCCGCAAGCCAGCCCACGTTTTTAATATCCACGTGGAAAACGCGCACCGGACCGGCAAGCTTACCTATAACTATATAGTTTGCGAACGGTATCATGCCCAGCCACCAATTTTTTACGCCGTGGCTTTTAGCCATTACGCAAACCGCCACCGCTTTAACGGCGAAAAACGCCCCGTAAACCGCTATAAACACACATGCGTAAATTGCGACCATGCTCTTTAGTGCGCTTAAAGGAGCGTTTGCGTCTAGGCGCATTTGTTCTAGCGCGGTAATTAAATAAAGTATTGCGTTAAACATTAAAAATCTCCAAAAAAATTATTCCCCATTTCCTCTGTTTTTAGCGGATATACACTAAAAATTGCATCAAACTTAAACTAAATAAAAAAGTCGATTACGATAAGCGCGGATGCCATTACTATGCCCGCGCACAAAAGCCAAGTAAAACACGAATCGTTTTTGCCGTTTCCGCTAAGCTTTTTAGTAAGTTTTTTTATAGAATTAAAGCGCGAATATTTGCGCGGTTTAACTACTTTATCTAAGCCGTAAAACTTGCCGTTATAAAAATATTCGCAACCGCTAAAGCCGTTTTTAGCTCGCTCGAGAGGGTTTTTAATTTGCTCGAACCTAACCGAAAACGCCTCTTTATCGGAAGCTCCCGCGCGTTTTAAACAGCAAAGCGAATTAGCAAGCTTATATTCGTTTTTAAACGAGTTGCTCTTAAAATATTTAACGAACGTAAACACAGCTAAAACCAAGCAAACCGCGCCCGCAGCTATCAAAAGCGCGGACAATAGAGAGCCTACCGCGCTACCCTCCGAATAAGCTATTATAAGCGCGTAAACTATAGCAAAAGCGTTGTTTGTAAAATGCATGGCGACGCCCGCCGCAAAATTGCCGCTTTTTAAAACTATATAGCCTATTTCGGCACCGAGTACGAACTGAAGCAAAATCTGCGAATAGTTGCCGTGCATAAGCGCGAACAGTAAGCCCGAAAGCACCGCTCCGCCCAAAACGCCCAGCTCGCCTAGACCGCGCGCAATAACGCCGCGGAACAGCGCCTCTTCGCAAATTGCGGGCAACACGGGAACTACTATAAGACATAAAATAACTAAAGCGCAAAGGTCGTTAAACCCGAAATCGGCCATGTTTGTTACAATATCTCCGCCCGAACCTACGCCCAAAAGCGTTTGCAAATTGCTTAAATATTCGGCAAAATCGGTATGCACGGGGGTTAACAGTACGGCGGTTGCGACCGTTAACAAAACCGCGGGTAGAATAAGTTTGAAATCGAACTTACAATAATACCCCCCGCCCGAAAAAAACGGCACGCCGCGTTTTTTGCAATATATAAGGGCTACGGCTAATATTACCGCTTGCGAAAGCACAGCCGAAACGCAATATAACTCTACGGTAGAAAGCACACCGTTTAATAAAAGCATGAGCGGGCTTAACGCGTAAGGCAACGCGGTAAACACTATTATCGCGATTAAAAACGCCAAAGCCGCGTCGGTTTTATCAAAGCACGCGGGGCAATACCATTTATAGCGCGAAATATGGCGAGCGTAAACGCTTTTTTCCGAGCGTTTTTTTATTATTACGCGCGCGTTTTTTGAGCCGTTAAACTTCTTAAGCATTAATCGTTACGCCCTTTTTAATAAGCTCTTGCAAAGTAAACTTTCTTTTTGGCGGGCTTACCGCAAACGGGGCAAACCGCGCCCTCCTCCAGCGGCTCTTCTATCATAACCCGCGAGGTCGCCTGAGCGTATTCTTTAACCTTATCTTCACACTCGCGCTCTCCGCACCAACACGCCTTAACGAAGTTGCCCTCGTCGCAAAGGCGTTTGATATCCTCTAAGCTAGTTGCCACCTTTATGCGCTCGTCGCGCGCGGCGCGCGATTTTTCTAACAACGAATGCTGAATATCGCCCAAAAGCGGTTTTACAGCGGTTTGCAAATCGCTAAGCGCTATTACCGATTTTTCAAGCGTATCGCGGCGAACTATTACGCATTCGCCCTTTTCGATATCGCGCGGACCTATCTCTATTCTGAGCGGAACGCCTTTCATTTCCCATTCGTTAAACTTCCAACCGGGGCTCATATCGCGCTCGTCGCACTCTGCGCGAACGCCGACGTTTACTAAAAGTTCGGTTATTTCGCGCGCCTTTTCGGTAACGCCCGCCTTATGCGCCGCCACCGGCACTATTATTACTTGAACGGGTGCAACCACGGGGGGCAGAACCAAACCGCGCTCGTCGCCATGCGCCATTATTATAGCGCCGATAAGCCTAGTAGAAACGCCCCACGAGCTGGAATAAGCGTATTCTAGTTTGCCCTCTTTGCTTAAATACTTCATATCGAACGACTTAGCGAAGTTTTGCCCCAAATAGTGCGAAGTGCCCGCCTGCAAGCTTTTGCCGTCTTTCATCATTGCCTCCATGCCGTAAGTTTCAACGGCGCCGGCAAACTTTTCTTTTTCGGTTTTTCTTCCGCACAAAACGGGGATAGCTAGGCAGTTTTCGGCAAATTCTTTATATACGCCGAGCATTTTTTGGGTTTCTTCCCTAGCCTCTGCTTCGCTAGCGTGCGCGGTGTGCCCCTCTTGCCACAAAAACTCGCTGGTTCTTAAAAACGGACGCGTGGTTTTTTCCCATCTTACGACGTTGCACCACTGATTTATCTTTATAGGCAAATCGCGGTAGCTTTGCATCCATTTTGCGTACATATTACAAATTATGGTTTCACTAGTCGGGCGAACTACGAGTTTTTCGCTAAGCTCTTGCCCGCCCGCATAG
>CAYZWD010000149.1:0-3223 GCA_964482115.1 uncultured Acidiphilium sp.
AACTTGCGGCGTAGCCGGCGCATGCGGCGGCGGAGGCGGCGGAAACGACGGTTCCGTTTCTCTCGATATTTACGCCATAAAAAAAGGTTACGGCGTAAATTGGCTAGAACAAATCAAAAACTTGTTTTTGCAAGAGGATTTCGTTAAGCAAAAATATCCTAACTTAAAAATCAATATCGATTCGAACGATTTAGAATCCGACGTCGGCGGAAAAATGACGGGCGGTATAGTTGCGAATAAATACGACCTACTATTTACCACCAACCCCGCAAACGCTTATTTTAACCACAAGGGCAGCGACGGAAGCTACGATTTTGAAAATCTTGAATCCGTTTACGAAAGTGAAGTACCGGGTAAAAGCGTTAAGGTTAAAGATAAAATGCACGCGGAGGTTTACGTTCAGCAAAAAGTAGAAAATCTTGACGGCACTTATTCTTATTACGGCATGCCGTGGGTTGACGGCTATATGGGTTTGCTTTATAACGCTAGCTTTATAGAAAACAATCTCGGTGCGGATTACGTTATGCCCAGAACTACCGACGAGCTTAGCAAAACCGCGGCGTCTATTCTTGCCAAAAATGTTGCTACTTCCGCGGGCACTACCGTTAAGCCGTTCATTTTCGATACCATGGACGGTAACTATTTTACTCAAATTTACAATACTTGGTGGGCTCAATATTCAGGCATAAGCGAATACGAAAGCTTTTGGAACGGAATGATTACGCAAGACGACGGCGAAGAAACCATTCAAATCCGTTCAAATAAAATTTTTGATTATTCCGCGGTTGGCGACGTTTCGCTCGGACGTTTACGCGCTTTAGAAACGTTAAACGACTTAATCGGCTATAAAAACGGCGCTCCTAACGTGAATAACCGCGCGGATTCTTCTTGGTCGTTTGCTAAAGCTCAAGCCAGATTTATTAACGGTGAGGGTGTAATTATGCCCAACGGCGATTGGTTCTATAACGAAACCATCGAAATGCAAGATAAAGCTCAAGGGCAAATCAAATTTATGAAGATGCCCGTAATCAGCTCTATTATAGAAAGATGCACGTCCGTTACCACCGACGAGCAACTTGCTTTCGTGGTGCAGTGTGTAGACGACGCAAAAACTTACGCACAGGCAGCGGGGGAATTTTCGGCAAACTTTTCAGCTGGGCTTGCCGAGGTTGATTTTGACAGAATAAGCGAGGCGCGCAACGCAATGTTCAGATTGCACGGACATGAGGCGTACGTTCCTTCATACGCTACCGAAAAAGAAATCGCTAAGGACTTCTTACGCTATCTTGCTACCGATAAAGCGATCAACGCGTTTATGAAGGCTACTTACGGTTGCCAAACCGCGTTTAAATACGACGTTGCAACAAAAGATCCTACTTTATACGCGTCGTTCTCTGCAGTAAGTAAATCGCGCGCGGAATTAGCGCTTAGCGGCACGCGTTTGCGCCCGATATCAACTTTCAGGCTTTCTTCTTACGGCGGTTTGCAAAACTTCTGCACTTCTAACATAGCTAACCCCGCAACCGCGTTTACTTCTCAAAACGAAAAAGACAGAATGACTCCCGCAGAAATGGTTCAAAAGGATCGCGATTATTACAATGCGGATAACCAAGCTAACTGGAGAGCGGTGCTTACCAAAGCAGGTTACAATAAATAAAATAAAAATCCGCTAACGGAGCTAGCCGTTAGAGAACATCGCAAAGTCGTTCTCTAGCGGCTGCACACGGCGGTTACGGAGAGATTATGATGAAAAAAACTATAGCCGTTTTGCTTTGCGCGCTCGTTGCCTTTTCGGCGGTAGGGTGCGGAACGGGGAACGGAACGGGAAGCGGCGGTTCTTCGGTTGAAGAACCGTGGAAAATAGGTTCGGTGCGAATAGCTACGGTATCTTCTACCGAAAAAATAATTCGTAACGTCGATTACGGTTCGGCGCTTAGCGAAAACAGCGATCTTAGCATAAAGGCGTTCCGCGGCGAAAAAGAGGCTGGGCAAATAATTATTACCCCCGATTATAACGTTAAGGAATATACCGTTGAACTTGCCGATTTGCGTGCTGAAAACGGTGCTACTTTAAGCAAAAGCAGCTTTACCGTTTACGCAGAAAAATACGTTTCCGTAAACGAAATTAAGGATTTAAACGTTTCAACGCCCGTCGGAGATTATCCCGACGCGTTATTGCCTTTTGAAAAATCGGTAGAATACGGCGAAAACAACATCAAAAAAGGTCAAAACCAGGGCGTTTGGATAACGCTTGCCCCTAACGCCGAACAACAAGCCGGCACGTATGCGGGGCAATTTACCGTTAAGTGTGACGGCGTTGCTTATCCCGTTAACGTCGAGGCTGTAGTTTACGATTACACGCTGTCTGCAAAAACGGCAACCAAGTCGTCGTTCGCGCTTAATTGGAAGGCGATAGAGTGGGGCGAATTAGACGCAACCGTAGATATGCAAACCGCGTATTACGAGTTTTTGTTGGACCACAGAATGAACGCGCAACATTTGCCCGGCAACGACATGAACGATAACTCTAATATCCGCGTTAGCGAAGATGCGCTTGAAAGTTTTTTAACGATGGCTGAAAAATACTCGCGTGACGAGCGTTGTACTTCTTACAATTTGCCGTTCGCAATGGGCGCTTCCGTTGCTGCGTATAAGGGAGCAGACGGAACGATAATCCCCGCGACTGAGGCAACAGAAGAGCAAATAAACTCGTTGCCCGCTGTAAGTATATTTTCGGTAGATTTCGATTTCTTTAAAAAGTTGCTAGGCGTAATGATCGAGCGTAGTGCCGAGGTCGGCGTAGATTTGCTTGAAAAAGCGGGAACTTATTTCGTATTTTTTGATGAATACGACCAAAACGGCACCGAAAATCATGCAAACTACAATCTTAGCACGGCAAGCAAAATTTGCCAAGAGGTAGCTGCCGAATACACCGTTAAGTTTGCGGACGAAGATTTTATTTCGACTTATCCGCTTTTAACCAACGAATTAGCCGAAAACGTAGTTAAGTCGGTTGCGGACATTAAGCACAAAGTAGTAGGTAGCCTTACGGATAAGCTGGTTGCGGATAAAGCGTTAAGCGTTCCCACCATAGACGTTTACGATTCTGAAAGCGTACGCCAAAAATACGTGGATTACGCCGTTAACGCTTACGGCGACGACGCCGAACTTTGGGTGTATACTTGCACGGTGCCTAAAAATCCTTATCCTACCTATCATATAG
>CAYZWD010000150.1:0-3201 GCA_964482115.1 uncultured Acidiphilium sp.
ATTTGGTTCAAGAATGCGGATTGTTCCTGTGCCAGCATTTCGGCAAATACTTGAAAGACGTTATTGGTTACAACAAAAAAGGCAAGCCAATCAATATTGAAATGGCTTGCATAAGAAAAATGATGAAGTTGGTCAATCGTAAAACGAGCGACCTTAAATATACCGTTAGTCTTGACGCTTTAACACCCATAAGCGAGCCCTATTGCGAAATTCAAGAAGATGTTAAGCAGGACTACACCAAATACGATAAAATCGTCGCAAGCCTTAATTTAACGGATAATATGCGTGTCGCTTTGGAATGCCGAATAAAAGGTTTGAGCTATCCCGAAATCGGACGAGTGCTTTCTCGTGCTCAATCTACCGTATTCGAATACTTTATCAAAATGTGACAGAGATATATGGCGATTTACGGTTAAAACTCAATGTATCCACAACAAAAACCACTCGTTCCAATTAAGGATTGAGGGAGTTTATTTATACAGCACTTGAAGTACTATTTACCTTTCTTATAACGTGCCTATTGATGAAAACGACACATATAAATGAAGCAACAAAGCTAATACGTAATGTAATCCAAATTCCATCCAAGCCAAGAGCGGTTTGGGACAGAATAATTGAAAACGGAATACGAATAATGATATGGATTAAGAACCGTAATAATCATTCCTTTTGCAGGTTGCCCATATCCGTTAATTTGTCCCATATAACATTGAGTAATTGCATTAAGTAATTATCCCCATACTAAGAAACAAACAACGTGTTGTACAAGTTTTGCCGCATCATCACTACAGCCAAACATACCTATTTTGATACAATTTGCGCACAAACTTGATTTTTTGCGTACACCATGCAAAAAAATTGCATGCAGTTTCTAAATATTTCGTACAGCAGTCAAAAAGTGCGTACAACTGAAAATTTTGTAAAAATTGTTTCACAAAATATTAAACTAAGACACCATTCGAGCCGTTTGTCTTTCCGCTACCACCTGTACCAATATTACCGTCTTTAATCGTGTAGTCAACTGCGCCTTCGCCATTAATAGTAACCGTTCCTCCTGAGGCACTATTACCACCGTTTCCACCCTTTCCATCGGTATTAAAACCAGAACCATAGCCACCATTACCACCATTTCCGCCGCTGCCACCAACAAGTTGAATTGCATTCGCAAAGATGACAGATGTATCGGCTGAATTGATCACAATAGTCGTTCCTTTAGCACCATTACCACCATTTCCACCGCTACCACCTAAGCCAGCTTTTGGAGTACCGCCACAACCACCATCACCACCATTTCCGCCACAGATGACATCTAACGAAATATATCCACCGTATATAATTAAGGAGCCACCATTTCCACCATCGCCACCATCTCCACCCGAAGAAGCACCAGATGCACTTCCGCCATCGCCACCATTTCCACCGCCGAAAGTTTCAGCGACTAATGATCCACCATAAATCGTGATAGTGTTTATAGAACCGCCATTACCACCGTTGCCACCTTTTTGGTTAGATGTATTGAAGTAATTTGCGCTTAACCCATGGTAGCCATTACCACCGCCAATTCGCATAGTTTCAATCACACCATTATAAATGGTTATATTCCCACTATCGCCGCCATTACCACCGTATGCTCCTGCATCTCCACCTCCGATTGAATTAGCAACTATATATCCTCCACAAATTACGATTGTGCCACCGCTAGACGCAAGCTTTATGCTTGAACCAGTTTGCCCTCCAAGGTTTGAATTTATTGTCAACTTTCCCATCACATCAGAAAAACTCTGAGAATAAATGTATAAAATACTGTTCTCATTTACAATGAGATCTAATAGAGAGCAATCACATCCATCTTCAAGGATGATGTTGGCTGTACCATCGACTTCAATATCGTGAAATTGATTCTGTTGGTTGCCCGAAAACAAATACCACCCACTAATCTTGGAAATATTAATTAACGAATTCAATTGTCCTGCTTTCAGTACTTTAATGGGAGCACTTGTTAATGTTTGAGTATTACCTTTCTCATCAATATATGTTATGTTTCCTTCCCATTTTGCGTATAAAATAATGTCTTCTGTTAAACTTTCTGCCTTTATTGATGTTATTTTTTCGCTATCGCAATCTATATCTAGATACCATCCCAAAAAGTTATATCCCATCTTTGTGCCATCTGGCAGATTTGTTTGATTGCAATAACTGTGAATTATCGGCAAGCTTGATTTATTGTCTCCACTAAATGCTGTCCCACCACAATCTTTATACTCAATATTGTATGTCTCTTTAACCCATTTTGCGTATAAAGTAATTTCAGATGAATATTCTTTTGCGATTAAAGATGTTATTGGAGAACTTGCACCGTTATAATCTAAAAACCATCCAATGAAAATATAACCGTCTTTTGTTGGGGTAGGCAAATTGGTCTGAGTATCATAGGTGTGTTTCGTCGGTAGTATGCCGTCATTATCAGATGAGAATGCAGTTCCGCCAATCTCTTTGTATGTTATCGAATATTCGTTTGGTATCCAATAGGCATAAAGCGTCATATCTTCCGTAACCGAATATCCAATGAATGACCACTCGCCATCACTGGTAAATTCAGTGCTAATATACCATCCTTTGAATGTGTATCCATTTCTTGAACCTATTTCTGGGGCAGAGACTTTTTCTCCTTTAGACACTGTAGTAGCTTGGTTTTCACTACCATCCATTGTATTAAATATTACTGTACAAGTATTATCGTTTTCTTGTGAAGGATTACACGCAGTTATTGCTAGTAAGCACATACAAACTAACAGAGTGCTTAATATACCAGTTACTAATTTTTTCATTGAGTACCTCCAATAATAAAAAGTGCGCATACCGAAGTAAGCGCACGAAAAACGCAAACTCCGATGTTGCTACACAATCTAAATCGAAATTATGATATCGTCATAATCATTTAGTGGAACTTGCATTTTTACCAAATTCATAAAAATGATTATGACAAAAGGGTATAATACACCCTTGATATCGAACGTTTCGACCAATTTAATTGTGTAGCATAATCAGTATATCATAATTTTAATTTTTTTTCAAACCCTTTTATACTGTCGAAAGTAAGTTATTACAAAAAAAATCAAAATGGCACTGTGGCGTGTGCTTGTCTTTTATACGAGACGGCTCGGCTTCGCCTCGCCGAGCCAAGCACACGCCACGGCTAAA
>CAYZWD010000151.1:0-935 GCA_964482115.1 uncultured Acidiphilium sp.
AGTTTTTTAATCGCACCCCGAAAGATTATTAACTTTCGGGGTGCGTGTTTTTTTGATATTTTTTAGCGGGCGTGTTTTATTATTTTTATTATTGCGATTATTTAATTTTTATTATTGCGATTACTTAATTTTTAAAAAGCCTTTTTCAAATGCGTCGAAAATAAACGTTTTTTCGCCTGCTGCAAACTTGATTTTTATATACTTTCTCGCTTTATCGATATTGATAACCGTTCCGTCGCCAAACTTCGCGTGGGTAACGACCAACCCGACGACTACTTTTGAATAGTCGAACGAGATTTTTTCTTCTTTAACTTCTTGCTTTTGCGTTGCGGTAACCACGTAAGAATTAAATTTTGGCTCAACTTTGGGTTTATTTTCCGTAGCGGCAACGTTTTCAACGATTGTTTCCGATATAGTAGTTTGCATCGTTGCTTGTTGGTTAAAAAACAACTTTTCATACTCTTCACGGCGGATAACGGTATCCCAACCGCCTATTTCGTAGTTAACCGATTTTTCAATACCGGTATAAGAAAGCGACGAATCTTCGTAGCGTTTAAATTTAAAAATCGCGTCGTTCATAAGGCTTGCGTTAAACACGCCTATAGAACAAAGCAAATTAAAATCGTTTACGTCCAATCCCGTAACTTTTTTGAATAGCCCCGGTTCTAACTGAGTAATAACGTCTTTTAGCGAGCGTTCGCGGTAATCTGTAAGATACATAAAAATAGGCACGCGGGTTGCAAACTTAATAAGTTTTTCTTGGATTTGTTTACGCATGGACTTGTATTCTTTTTCTTCTTGCGTAAGCTCCTTTTTTTGCTTTTCGGTTAGTTTGTTCTCCGTTTCTTTTTTAGCCTTTTTAACCGCTTCCGACTTGTTTATAATCGCAGTAATATCTTGGTTGAGCGAGCGGAAACCCTCGATATGCATAAGCG
>CAYZWD010000151.1:945-3199 GCA_964482115.1 uncultured Acidiphilium sp.
TTATTAGCAAGCAAGCGCGATAGCGTTTCGTTATCAACGTTAACAAGCAGAGCCGATTCCCAACGCTTGGCAAGCAGCGTTGCGCTAGTGCCCGCCATAGCTATATCTAAAATATCTTGCGCGTTTATTTGTTTCATCGTGCTGCCGTCGTATGCTAAAACGGGCAAAAAATGAATAAAATCGGCAACTTTTTTTTCGGGGTTAGATTCGTCTACGTTAAGCCTGCACGCGTAATCTGAAATTTGCCTAAGCGCGCGGTCTAGTGCAAAATCGAAAACGTAGCATTCTTGCTTGATAATTTGTTTATCGCCTAAATCGTTCGTTATTTCCCAAGGCGATTGCACGCGGAACGCCGTTTGAAAATACGTTTCGGGCGATTTTAGGTTGCGTAGCATAAACACGCCTGTCCACGGGCGAACGGTTACGCCCGTAGTTAATTTGC
This sequence comes from uncultured Acidiphilium sp., assembly GCA_964482115.1. Lineage (GTDB taxonomy): Bacteria > Bacillota > Clostridia > Christensenellales > Borkfalkiaceae > HGM11416. The sequence goes on from CAYZWD010000151.1 coordinate 1,388, forward strand.
CGCACGAAAGGGTTATCGTTTTAGTTTTAAGCGGATTAGTCATAGAGCGTTGCACGGGATAAAACGCTTCTAGCCCGATACCCGCGCCCGTGCCGGCGCACACGTTTATTTTATACGAGTGGTAAAATTCGTTTTGTTTTTGTTTAAGCAGGTTTGCCATGGCAAAGCAGCTTGCAACGTTGGGCAAAAACCATAACGTATGCGATAAAACGTTTAAAAGCCGCGTGTCCGAATAGGGCATGGGCGGGCGCTTATCTTGCCCTAGTTTTAAATCGTCTACGCAAGCGGGCAAATACGAGCCTCGAATTAAATCGAGCCATTTTTGCACTTCGTTTTCGTATACGAATTTAGCCTCTGCCCCCTTACCTTTTGCCGAGAAAAAAACGTTTAAGTCGAACTCGTCGTATTCGCCTTGCATTGCGATTTGTCGTATGCTTTCGGGTATGCGGTAGGTCAGCATAACCATGCGCGGCAGAGCGATATACGGGTTGTTAGAGCCAACCCATTTTTGTTTTGCTAATTGCTCGTCTGAATAAGTCCAGTTATAAATTTGGTCTTCAATAAATTCGCCGCTGTTAATAGCCCTAAACGGCGTGCCCGATAAAAATAAATAATACGAGGTAGTAATAGGCAAAAACGTTTCGTTATAAGCGTTATCCGCCTCAGACTGTTTATACTTTTCCATATCGAAATCGGCGGATTCTTCTTCGTCGGGGTTTTCGAATAGTTTTTTGGCGTTTTCGCGCCATGCTCCGAAGTGATATTCGTCGAAAACAACTAAATCCCACTGAGTAGTGTGTATAAATTCGTTTTTGGCTTTAATTCCGCCGTTTTCGTTCGTGCCTAAAAGATCTTGAAACGAACCGAACGTTACGATAGGGCGGTTTTTATCGGCTAGCGCGAACGAAGTATCTATATTTACGTTGTTATCGCGCGAATCTTTGTTAGAAATAAACTGCCACCCCTCGAAGTCTACGTGAGCGGTTAAATCGTCGCGCCAAGCGGATTCTAATGCGGGTTTAAAAGTAAGCACTAAAATGCGTTTTAACCCCATTTTTCGCGCAAGTTGATAGCAGGCAAAGGTTTTGCCGAATCTCATTTTTGCATTCCACAAAAATTTAGGCGCTTTGTTGGGCTCGTCCGCCTTGGCTTTATTAAAAAATTCAATCGTTTTTTGAACGGCAAGCGTTTGTTCGGGGCGCATTTTAAAGGTGAGGGTGCGGTTTTCTTCCGTATTTATTCCGCAACGAACAGAGTTAACGGCGATAATAACGTCGTCAACGGTGCAATTAAACCACTCGTTTTTATCGTTGCCGTGGTTAAGTTGTAAAAACCCGCGGCGTTTTAATGCGGTATGTATTTCGTGGTCGGTAAAACACGTTCCGTCCGCACGCATGGCGCATTCTTTTAGTAATATTCTATATTTAACGCCGCTCGTATGCAGTTGTTCTTTAACGCGCGTTTCAACGTCGCGTTCGGTATAGCCGACTTTTATATAGCCTTTATGCGATTGTACGTCCACAAGCTCGTAAGCGTAAATAGTAGGCGTAACCGCCGGGCGTTGAATAAAAAATTCTTGTGGCATTTTCGTTTACTCCATGGGGCGAATCATAGATTCGATAAAGTCGATTTCATCTTGCGTTAAGTTGTATTTTGCGTATAGTTCTTCATCCGTCCAAGGCTTTGAAAAATCTTGCAAAGGAACGAATTGATATACGCCGCGCGGACCGTTTTGCGTTTTCTTTTTTATGCTTACTAAATAGCGGAAGAATTTTGTTTTGATATAGGTAACGATATTTTCACATTCTTGTT
>CAYZWD010000152.1:0-3197 GCA_964482115.1 uncultured Acidiphilium sp.
TATCGGGATAGTCGAGCGCCGCGCGCGCTTTTTCGGCGGTTATGCCCGCGGTTGAAAGCGCGTCGGCAAGCCGAGCTTGGCTTTTTTCAAGCTCGGTTTTTAACGCGGCAAGGCGCGAACGCACGGCGTAAAGCTCGCCCTCGTTTTTGGTTTTTTCGGCGTAAGTGCTTTCGTAAAGCGAATTTGCTTCGCTAACGGTTTTTGCTATTTTTTCAAGTTCCGAGTTTATTTCGCCCACGGCGGCGTCGTAACCCGAGCCGCCCAGCACGTTTTTAATTTGCTGCTCTAACCCGTCGCACTCGGCGCGGACCTTAACGCCCTCGTCTTTTACGGCGGAGCGTTTTTCGTTTAAGTTTTTAATTTTTAACTCCGCCTGCTTTGCTGCGGCTAACTCTTTTTCAAGCGCGCCCGTTATTTCGGCTTGCTTTTTAAGCGTTTCGCTTGCGGCGGTAATAAGCCCTTCCGCATTAGTTCCGTTAGCGCTTAGTTTTCGTTTTAAGATTTCAATACGTGCGGCTATAAGCCCGTTAACGGCACTTTCGCTAAATTTTTCGCTTTTTAAAAACTCACCCGCAACCGCGTTTATATAGGCGCGCTCGGCAACGATTAATTCACTTAAAAAAGCAATTTCTTCGGCGGCAAGTTCGCTAACGGCGGATGCGGCTACCGCGTTTTTCAACTTGAGTAAAACGCCATCCGTATCGATTTTTTCAAGCTCGGCTTTAAGCTCCGCCGCCCTTTTTTCGCGGTTGAGTTTTTCTTCGTTTTCTTTTGAAATTTGATTATCGAACTCGGAATATTGCTGTAAAAGCTTGCGCCTATGCTCTTTTTTTGCGGTTAACTCCTCGTTTTTGCTTTTTAGCTCCTCTATTCGTTGCAATTTTACTTTAAGCTCTACGGTTTTTTCGCTTAAAGCGGCTGCGTTTTCCTTTTTGCTTTTTGCAACGCTTAGCGATTTTTCAAGCAACGCGCTCTTTTCCGAAAGCGTTTTTTCCAGAGACTTAGCCGCGCTCTCTTCACCCGTTTTCGCATCGTAAAGTTCTAGCGCGCTTTTAACCGATTTTGCATTTTCATACTCGCCTAATTTTTTGCGTTTTTGTTCGATAACGGGCTTATAGCGCCACTTTTCGTTTAGCTCCGCGCTTTTTTGAGCCACCGACGAAAGCACTTGTTTCAGTTGTTTAGCTTTCTCTAAATCTTGTTCGGCCGCGCTTAGCTCGGTTTGCAGCTTAGATAGGTTTTCGGATAGCTCGTTAAGCAATTTTTCATCCGAATCGACCACCGCGCTTTCAGGGAAATCGAGCGCCTCTAACCTACCCTCACGCCGTTCTGTTTCCATTTGCAAATCGAGCTGTTTGCGCTTGGTTTTTGAGGCTAACTCTTCGCCGTATTTAGTCAAATCGAACAACTTGCCTATTACGGACAAACGCTCCCCTCTGGTCATCTTCACGAAGGCGGCGAACTCGCCTTGCGGCAGCGCCATACACTTTAAAAAGTCGCTTTTTTCAAGCCCGATTATGTCGTTTTTTAAAATCGCGGTTACCGTTTGAGCGTTTTCGGCAAGGAAAACCCGACCGTTATCGCTCAGTTTAACCAAGCTTGCGGTTTGGCTAACCAAAGTGCGCGCCTTGTTAAATTTATATTTGCGCGCTACCTCGTAACGCTCTGCCGTGCCGCCGCGCTGAACCGAAAAAGTTAGCTCTACGCACGCAAAATCACACCGAGTATTAATAAATTCCGCACTTTTTAAGTTTTCGATAACCTCGCCGTAAACGGCAAGCACTATTGCGTCGAGCACGGTGCTTTTTCCGCTGCCCGTTTTGCCGAATATGCCGAAAACTCCGCCGCGGGCAAGCCGTTCGAAATCAACTGTTTGGCGCTCCGCAACGCTTTTAAATCCCTCTATTTCAAGTTTAAGCGGTTTCATTATCGTTATCCCCCATAAGCTCTAAATACAAGTTGAGAAGTTCGGCACTAGGCTCTGCGCCGTATTTGCTTTTGTGATATTCTATAAACGCCTCTTTTTCGGAAAGCGCGCGGCGGTCAACCGTTTTTTCGCAGTCCGCGGCGGCTATTTGCAAGTTGAGCTCGCAAAGCGCGGGATAGTCGCCGGCGAGCTCTTTACTTTCTTTTTCGGAAAGCGGATGTTCTAGCTTTAACGTTAGTTTTACCCAACAATCGCCGTAACTTTGCAAAAGCTGCTTTGCCGAATTTATATCGCACGCGACGAGGCTTACCAGCCGCTTACCGCCGTTTAACGGAATTACTCGTAAATTTTCTATCGTTCGTTTTTCAACGTTCACTTCAAACGCGGTAACCGATTTTTCAACGCCCGCCTCGTCGAACGCGTAACCTGCGATAGCGCCGCAATACACAATATTTTGCTCGCGCGAAATAACTTGCCGCTTATGCAAATGCCCCAGCGCGGTATAAACGCAGTTTTTAGGCACTAGCGATTTATCGACGAGCCGCGTGCCGCCAAGCTCTATATCGCGCTCGCTTTCGCCCGCAGTTCCGCCGAGCATAAAAATATGAGCGGCAAAAATTTGCGGCAACCCCTCCGTATTAGCCGCGAAACAAGCGTTAATACGCTCGCGCATTTTATCTTCGAAGCTTAGTTCTTTCGCGCCCTCGCGCACGTCGGTGGGGTACGGCAAAAGCCCGATATATACGCGCTCCGCCCCGCCGTTAGAACTTATAACACAATAGTTTTTGCCCGTTTTTTCGGCGTAAGTAAAGTTAGTTTTATCGCCGACGGGGGGCGCTTCCAGCCCGCCGAACACGTAAACGTTGCAAAGCGCAGCCAGCTCTCTGCAAGCGGAAAGCCGTTGCCAATCGTCGTGATTGCCGCTAATTATTACCAGCGCGCGCGTTTTGCCCGCCATGCGAAACGCCGTTTTATAAAACAATTCTTCAGCCTCCGCCGAAGGAACGGAGCTATCGAACACGTCGCCCGAAAGTAAAACTACGTCTATGCGTTCGCGCTCGCAAACGGAGCAAAGCTCGTTTAATATTTGTGCTTGCTCTGCAATGCGCGCCCTTCCGTTGAGTTTTTTGCCGAGATGCCAGTCTGACGTGTGAAGTATTTTCATAAATTTGCCCCGATTTGATTAGTTTAGGTTAATTTTTGCTTGCTTTTTGTTTTAATATATTTTATTATATTTAAAGAAACTTTTTATTTAAATACATTTTATTAT
>CAYZWD010000153.1:0-3176 GCA_964482115.1 uncultured Acidiphilium sp.
CCGCGCAAGACAAAGCCTCCCCGTTTTCCAAAAGCAGCCTGCCGTCCGGCAAAATATCCACGGGGGTTTGCTCGTAGCGTTCGTTTCCGCGAAAAACCGTGATTTTTTTGCCGAGCACCGCGCTGTATTTTTTATATTCGTTTATATCAGCGGGCATAGAAAGGTTTAAGTTAAGCGTTAAAAAAAGTGCGGTTAAATCTATCGTTTTGCCCGTTTCCAGCTTAACGGAAGTTGCAATATCGCTAAGTTCCGGCGGCAACGGATTGCTTACGTTTATGCCTATGCCGATAACGCTGTGCGTAATTTTATTGCCGCAAATTGCGTTTTTAATTAAAATGCCGCAAATTTTTTTGTCGCCCACCAAAATATCGTTGGGCCACTTTATTTTTGCTTGAACGCCGAATGCAAGCAAGGTTTTAATAACCGCCATTGCGGCGTTTACCGTAACGCTGTAACCGTCGCTAGTGCAAAGATTATCGTAAAACCTCAAGCGCGAATAATATAAGCCGCCATCTTCAGAACTGAACGACCTGCCTTTAGTCCCCATTCCGCCCGTTTGCTTTTTGGCAAAAACGACGGCGTCCTCGCCGCCGCCGATATATTTTTCTATATACTTGTTAGTCGAATCGACCTCGTTTAGCGTTTCTATTATCATAAAACCTAACACCGTTTTTGCCGTATTTTTTATTGAAAGTGCCGTTAACGGGCTTATAGGCAGGTTTCCGTTTTTAAAAATTCAAAAAGTCGCCCCGCTTGAGCGCGTTTTCGGCGCGGTTTAACGAAAACCAAAACTAACCGTCAAAGTCGGCAATCTCTCCGCTTTCCTTAGCCATTAAAGAGCCTAACTAATAAAGTTTTTACCTCGTTAAATTTGTAAAATCGGCGTTAAACTCTCTTATAATACGTCTAGTATTATTGCGTTCGTTTGCCTTGATTTTCTTAAATTTTGCTCTTGTTAAAATGCGTAGCACCTTAAGCCCGTATTTTTTAGATGTTTTTGGTAAAGCTTTGCGCCGTCGTATATTGATACTACAAGCAATGTTTTGCCGAAAACGGCAAAAAAGACGAGCTTAAGGCTTTATCGGTTCAATTCTTTAATGGCCATCTTTTAAAAGTTGCTTTGCGTAAGAAATCGCGTCCGACGCGGCGTCGTACGAAAAACCTTTAGACAGCAATCTGCGGTAGCATTTTGCAAAAAGCTCTATCGAGGGCTGTTTGTTTTTAACGTATTTTTCGGCTAAAGCCCTGGCGCTAGCTTTTTCGTCGACGTCTTCAAGCGCGCCCTGCACGCCGGCTTCGTCTACCCCCTTGCGTTTAAGTTCCATAGCCATAAGCCGTTTGCCCTTTTTTGCAAGGTTTGCGCCAACGTAGGCTTCGGCAAACTCGCCGTCGTTTAAATACCCGTAAGAACAAACCTTATCTACTGCCTTAAAAGCGACGGGATAAGTATAACCCTTACCTAAAAGATACTCTAGCGCTTGTTTTTTGGTTTTGCGATATTTAGATATATACCCCAAAAGCTTATCGAACGCAAAACTAAACTCGCTTTCTTCTTGAATTTCGCAAAGCCGATCTTCTTCTATTTGCATGCCGACTTTAAGCCCGTTTTTTGCCGCTGTAAAATTATCGAGCGCACAAAAATATTCGCCGTTTAAAAACAAATTGCACCGCCCCTTGTTTTTTTGTTGAACGGTTATTTGCGTTATAGTTTTCATGGCAAAACCAAACCTTTTTTATTGCTATTTTTAAGCGCTAAATTCGCGCAAAACATTAGATAATCGACTTATAGGCTGCCTTTTTAAAAAAAAGTTTTCAAAATCGGCAATAAATTTATCGGCTAAATCGGCACTTAAAACAAGCTGCAAATTAACGCTTTCGCAATATTCTAAATTTTCGATTACGCACTTTTCGGGCAGCTTGAACGACGAAAACTTTTTATAATTTTCATACGAAAAATTTATTGAAAAGCTCGCGCATTCGATAAGCTCCGTAACCGTTGCCGCGTTGACGGCGGCAGCCGCGGTTTCGGTATAAGCGCGGGTAAGTCCGCCCGCGCCCAGCTTAATTCCGCCGAAATAACGCGTAACCACGCACACCACGCCGCTAAACTTTTTTGCGGTTAAAACCTTTAAAATAGGTAGCCCTGCCGTGCCTTGCGGCTCGCCGTCGTCGGAATATTTCACACGTTCTTGCCCGCTTTCGTTAACTATATAAGCGTAGCAGTTGTGCCGCGCTTGCGCGTGCTCTTTTTTTATATCGTTTAAAATTTTACGCGCCGCTTCTTCGTTTTCGGCTTTTTTTATAACGCCGATAAACCGCGAACGCTTAATTTCTATTTCGCTTTTTCCGTTATCGGCGGTAAACGCTTGCATACGGCACCTCGGCGCAAAAATTTAAAATTTAAAAAACTCAAAACAAAAAACGAAACCTAAAAGCTTAAAAGCAAAAACTTTATTTTAAAATTACTTTTACGTGAACTTTTTTGCCTTTATGCAAAACGAACTCGCCCGCGGCGATAATATCCGCGCTAAGCTCTAGGCAAGATTTATCCACCTTGCTATCGTTAATCATAACGCCGCCGCCCTCTATAAGCCTGCGGGCCTCCCCGCGCGAGGGTGCAACGCCCGCCGCCACCATAATTTCTGGAATAAAGCTTACGTTTTTATCGACTTCGACCTTAGGCATGTTTTCCGCGTCGCCCGAAAAAGCCGCACGCGCTTGTTTTCTGCATTCTTCGGCTTTTTGTTCGCCGTGAACGAGCTTAGTTACCTCGAAAGCAAGCCTTTCTTTAGCGGCGTTCATGCGCTCGTCGTTATAGCGGGTAAGCTCTGCAATTTCGTCTAAGTCCATAAAGGTTAAAAGCTTCATGCACTCCGCCACCTTAACGTCCTCGACGTTTCTAAAATATTGATAGAAATCGTAAACGGGGCATTTGTTTTCGTCAAGCCAAAGCGCGCCTTTTTGGGTTTTGCCCATCTTTTTGCCCTCGCTGTTCAAAAGCAGCGTGCAAGTTAAACAGAACGCGTCCTCGCTCTTTTTGCGGCGGATAAGGTCTACACCCGCGAGCATATTAGACCATTGATCGTCGCCGCCGAGCTCTAGTTTGCAACCGTAATCTTCGTTTAGCTTTAAAAAGTCGTAGCCCTGCATAAGCATATAGTTGAACTCTAAAAAGG
>CAYZWD010000154.1:0-3163 GCA_964482115.1 uncultured Acidiphilium sp.
CGTTAAGACCTTGGGGGCAAGCCTTGGTGCACGCGTTACAACCAATACAGCTGTAAATTTCGGGATAAAGCTGCATCATAATTTGCTCGGTCGGCTTAATTTTTTCTATATCGTAAACCTGCTTAACCAGCGGGAAAAACGGAAGAGTAGCAACGTACATGCCCTCTTCAACTTGTTTTTGGCACGCAAGGCAGGTTTTTAATTCTTGTTTACCCTGTATACGATAAAAAGTAGCGCACGCGCCGCAAAAACCGTTTCTGCAACCGCAACCGCGAATAAGCTGATAACCGGCGTATTCCATTGCCTTCATTATGGTAAGGCTTTCGGGCACTTGATATTTTTTACCGAAAAAATAAACGTTTACTTTTTGTTCCATTATAAGCTTTTCTCCTTTAACAAAAACCTAGGGCGGCGGAAAATTCCGCGCTTAAGCGCTTAATATTCGGGCGGCAACTCGTCAAGCTCGTCCATTCTGAAAACGGGCCCGTCTTTGCACACGAACTTATCGCCTACGTTACACCTACCGCACTTACCTATGCCGCATTTCATTCTAAGCTCTAGCGTGGTGTAAACTTGTTCTTTTTTAAAGCCTATTTCAATAAGCCCCGCAAGCGTGAACTTAATCATGATGGGCGGTCCGCATAAAACCGCCGTCATATTAGTGTTAAGCCCTAATTCTTTTACGTACGCGGGTACGAAGCCTACGTGCCCGTCCCAACCATCTTGCGGGCGGTCGATGGTAAGGTAAACTTCAAAGTCGGGTTCGTTTTGCCATTCGTTTTTGATTTCGTCAATATCAACCAAATCGTCCATACTGCGCGCGCCGTAAACTACTACTACCTTACCGTAATTACTGCGGTAATGACGTATATAGTTAATTACGCTACGTAGCGGCGCAAGACCTATACCGCCGGCTATAAAGAGCATATCTTTGCCCTTAAAATCGCCCTCAACGGGGAAGTTTTTGCCGTACGGCCCGCGAACCGTAATTTGCTGACCTACTTCTATCGAGTGAATAACTTCGGTAACGCAACCGCATTTTTTAATAGAAAACTCCATAAAATCGCGGTTCGTAGGCGAAGAAGTTATAGAAAACATGCACTCGCCAACACCGGGGATAGAAACCATAGCGCACTGCCCGGGCATATGCTCGAAAAGTTTTTTACCGTCTAGCCCGACAACCCTAAACGTTTTAACGTCCGGCGTGTCGCGACGAATATCGGTAACCACGCCTACGTGAGGAATTAAATTTTCGTTTTGCATTACTTATCCTCCCCGTTAGAGATTTTTTTGATAACTTTAACTATGTTAAGATTTTGCGGGCATTTTTTAACGCATCTGCCGCACCCCACGCACGAATACGTTCCGCCGTATTGCGAAGGATAATACACGAGCTTGTGCATAAATCTTTGGCGATACCTTTGCATTTGCGTAGGTCTTGAGTTAGCCGCCGCCATTTGCGTGAAATCCGCGTACATGCACGAATCCCAACAACGGAAACGGGTTATGCCGTTTGGAGATTTGAAATCGCGAATATCGAAGCATTGGCAAGTCGGGCAAACGAAAGTGCACGCACCGCAACCGAGGCACGCTTCCGAAAGCTCGTTCCAAACGGGCAAATTGAACAGCTCGTTTAAGTTTTCGGGCTTAAAGCGCGATAAATCCAGGTTGGAATACGGCAACTTTTCAATAATTTCACGCGTGAAAGCCTTAACGCTTTCAACCTCGTTCTCGTCGCCGTTTTCGCAAAGCGTTTTAATTTCGGGTATTTCAAATACTTCTTTAGCTTTATCCGAATTAACTTTTATAAAAAGATATTTATCGGTAAGCCAGCAAGTCGCGTCGCCGCTCGGTTCGGCTGCGTCTATCCCGAAAACGTTACAAAAACAGCTTTGTTCGGGCTTACCGCAAGCCAGCGTAAAAATTACGCCCGCATCTCTTCTCGCTTTATAATAAGTGTCTACGGGGTCTTGTAAAAACACGTTATCTAAAACGGAAAACGCTTTATAATCGCACGCGCGCACGCCGAATATTATAAAGGGCTGTTTTTCGCTGCGAATATCTTGGATTTCTATATTTTTACCGCTAGTTTTAAACTTCATTAAGTTTTCGCTTTGCGGAAAAAACGCGTCCTTAGGCGATTTTACGGTTTTTAAAGTGTCTAAATCGATTTCGTCGCCGTCGGAATAATAACCGTAGTTAACCTCACCTGCCTTTTTTAAAGGCATGTATACGGGATATTTACCCGAAGCCGCGCTAAAAAACGCGTTTAGCTTTTCACGATTGATTTTTATCATTTTTCAGCCTCCGTTTTAGCAACAGCCGCAGCGGGATCTAAATCGCCGCCGTTAAACGAGGTAAGCGGAGTTACGCCCTCGGCTACCTCACCCGCTTGGAAATCGCCGTAAAGAGTATCAATATCCTTAATAAACTTACGGTTAAGCAAGTGTAGCGGTATTCTTTGCGGACATACGCGCGAACATTCGCCGCAATCGGTGCAGCGACCGGCAACGTGGAACGCACGAATTACGTGGAAAAGCTGCTCTTCAAAACTAACGTCGTTAGCCTTTGCCGCAACGCCAGATTTCGGGTTATCGAAAACGCACTTAGTGCAAGTGCAAGCCGGGCAAACGTTTCTGCAAGCGTTACAACGTATGCACTTAGACAGTTGAGAACGCCAAAACTCGTAACGCTCGTTTTCAGTCATCGCCTCTAGGCGACGTACTTCCGAAAATCTATCCAAAGCAACGTCTTCTTGCTCGTGAATAATAATCGTTTCGTCGGCGGCAACATGCTTTTTCCCCTTGCAAGACAAGCATTTTTCAAGCAAAACGTCGCCCTTCTCGGCAGTTTTTTCGCCGTAAATAGTGCTAAGCTTAACGGTTTCGCCTTCGTAAACTTCGCTAGTTACGCCGCTTATATCTAATTTTTCAAGCTTGTATTCGTCTAATTTTCCGCAACATTCAACTCCGATAACGTAAACTTTTTCGCGCTCTATTCTATGTTCTTTAACTAGTTCGTTGAAGCTGTAAGTATCGCACGGTTTTAAAAATACCGCGGTTTTACCTTCGTTTTTGCTAACGTTTATAAGGTATTTTGAAAGATTCGCGCCGCAAAAATCGTTATAAACGAAATTTTCAAGCTCAGTTTCGGTTTCAAAAAC
>CAYZWD010000155.1:0-3158 GCA_964482115.1 uncultured Acidiphilium sp.
GCAAGCAAAAAAGCGTTTACGCTCAATTACAAACTTCGGCTAAAAACGATTTAGCAATGCGGGTTATTTCTTCGAAGTCGTTTCGTTCGATAAGATCGCGGCGAACAAGCTCCGCCCCAACGCCTACGCCGCCCGCGCCCGCACTTAAATATTCGCGCGCGTTTTGTTTAGTAATTCCGCCGAAAGCAATAACGGGCAAGAGTCCGCCTAATGGAGCTTTTAACGCGGCGATATACTTAGGCCCGCAACTAGACGCCGGAAATATTTTTACCATATCCGCGCCGCAAGCCCACGCGCGCTTAACTTCGCTAGGTGTAAACGCGCCCGAAATAAACAGTGTTCCGCGTTTTTTAGCCGCCGAAATAATATCTTTATCGGTATCGGGCGCAACGCAAAATTCCGCGCCGCTTTTAACCGCTACTTCTAAGCGAGCCGCGGTTATTACCGTGCCCGCGCCTATATGCATTTTTCCTTTAAACGCGTTTACCGCCGCGGCTATTTGCTCGCCCGTTTGCTCGTCGGACTTAACGCCGAAAGGTATTTCGGCGCAAGTTATTCCGCCCGCGTTTAAAGCGGCAAGCAGTTTTATAAGTGGTTCGCCCCACACGTCCCGCACGACGACTACGGTTTTAGTTTGCAAAATTTGATTTATTATTGCAGAATTCATAAGCTTAAAGCCCCTTTTTATCTAAATAATTGCAAGCGTAAAACGCGGCGAGCGCCCCGTCCGACATAGCGGTCGTAAGTTGACGAATAGCTTTTTTGCGGCAATCGCCGGCAACGAACAAGCCCTCCGTTTTAGTAAACACACCCGCTTCAACGTTATCGCCGCAATCGGCGTGATTATCGAAATATCCGTTTTTATCAAGCTCGGCTAAATCTGCAAAAAGAGAATTATCGGGCACTTGTCCTATCGCAACGAACGCCGCGGGCACGTATAAACTTTTTTGCTCGCCCGTTTTTAAGCACTTATATTCAACGGCTTTAAGCTCGCCCGAGCCGCCCACAAAACCCGTTACCGAAGTAAAAGGCATAATAACAGCATTCTCGCGCGAGCGAAGTCTGTTTTCAAGTTCTTTATCGCCGAAAAACTTATCCGACCAAGTTAAAACGTATACCTTAGAGCAAATATTGCAAAGCAGCAGCGCGTATTGCATGGCGGTGTTTCCGTCGCCGATTAAAGCGACCTCTCTATCCTTATAAAAATGTCCGTCGCAAAGCGCGCAGTAATAAACGCCTTTACCTATAAGTTCGCTTTCGCCCGCCGCGCCTATATGCTTATGTTTAACGCCCACTGCGGCAATCACGGCATGCGCCTTAAATTCGTCGTAATCGGTGCTAACGATAAATTCGTCGCCCTGCTTTTTTATTGAAGTAACTTTATCGTATTCAATTTCAGCCCCGCGCGCGCTTATCTGCTCGAAAACCTTATCCGAAAGTTCTAAGCCGCTAATTTCGTTAATGGTAGGAAAATTTTCAACTTTAGGCGAATTCGCTATTTGTCCGCCTACCGCCTCGCCCTCGAACAGCCTTACGCTTTTGCCGTTTCTAAGGCAATTGAGCGCGGCGGTCATACCGGCAACGCCCGCACCTATAATTATAACGTCGTCCATAACACACCCTTTCGCCCGCCGAATTTTAACCCGTAAACGGGTTTAGTTTTATTACAGCGCGGCGATTTTTTATTTATATTTTAATTACCGTTGGTTCAGATTTCAATTTTAAAACGCGCGAACGTGCCGTTTATCGGCCTATAGGCGCACTTTTAAAAAAAGCTTAGCCCTCGCCGCAAAAAACGCGGCAAGGGCAATTATTATATTCAGCTTCGTTTAGGCTCTAAATTACTTTCTTAAATTCGCGTCGAAAAATCCGCGGATTTCGCTTTCGTTGCGATAAATTTCAAAGCCGCCTCCGCTTACGGGAACAACCAAAGAGGGCGCGCCCGTAATACCGTAAGCCCCTACTAGGCTTCTGTTTTCGTAGCAATCAACTACGGTGTAGTCAACTCCGTTTTTATCGAAAAGCGCCTTTATTGCTTTGCAGCGCGGGCAAGTAGCCGTGGTGAACAACGTAAGCCCGGTTATATCAGCAGAACCTACGACCTCACCGCCCTCTTCACACGAGCAACCCTCGTGATGCTTGGGTTGATATTCGGGGTTTAAAACGTCGTAAAGCTTTCTTGCCTTAAACTCTTGCATTTTACCTTCGTTCCAGTTTTGAACGGGGCGGTAATATCCGGTGATACGGCTGTAAACTTCGGTGGCTTCGCCGCACTCGGGGCACTTATAAACCTCACCCTTTATATAACCGTGCTTTCTGCAAACCGAATAGGTGGGCGAAAGCGTGTAGTAAGGCAACTTATAGTTTTCCGCAATTTTTCTAACGAGGTTAGCGGCAGCTTTCCAATCGGGCAACTTTTCACCGAGGAACGCGTGGAATACCGTACCCGAGGTGTAAAGCGTTTGCAACTCGTCTTGAATTTCTAACGCGGAGAACACGTCGTCCGTATACCAAACGGGAAGATGCGAGCTGTTGGTGTAATAAGGCGTTTCGCCGGGTTTTGCCGCGGTTATGATATCGGGGTAATCCTTAACGTCGTGCTTAGCCATACGGTAAGTGGTAGACTCTGCGGGCGTAGCCTCTAAGTTGTAAAGGTCGCCGTACTTTTCTTGATAGTCGGAAAGCCTTTCGCGCATATGGTTTAGCACGTCTTTAGTGAATTGTTGAGCGGTTTTATCGGTTAAATCGCGGCGAATCCACTTAGCGTTTAAGCACGCTTCGTTCATACCGATAAGCCCTATCGTAGAGAAGTGGTTTGCGAACGTGCCGAGGTAACGCTTGGTGTAAGGATAAAGCCCTGCGTCTAACAGCTTAGTGATAACCGTTCTTTTAATTTTGAGCGAACGCGCCGAAATATCCATAAGCCTATCGAGCTTTTTATAGAAATCGGCTTCGTCGACGGCGTTATACGCTATTCTGGGCATGTTGATGGTTACGACGCCAACCGAACCCGTGCTTTCGCCGCTACCGAAGAATCCGCCCGATTTTTTGCGTAATTCGCGTAAATCTAAGCGCAAACGGCAGCACATGCTGCGAACGTCGCTGGGTTGCATATCGCTGTTGATATAGTTGCTGAAATACGGAGTGCCGTATTTAGC
>CAYZWD010000156.1:0-3144 GCA_964482115.1 uncultured Acidiphilium sp.
CCCGCCGTTTTTTAACCTTTTAAACTAGCTTAACCATCCTAGCTTAACTGGTTTATTTAGTTTAGTCCGCGGTGGGAGCAACGAACGTTACGGGTAAATATATCCCGGTATAACCGTAGCCCAAGCCGTTAGAAGCAATTGTAAATTCAATTTCGTAATCGCCGTAATTTTCGCCGATTAACTCTTTGATTTTTGCTACGGAAAGCTTAGTCATATCGATCGCGTTATACGAAGTTCCGCCAAAGGCACAAGTATTGTCCGCTATAACGGTGCCGTCGATAAGCATATTATCTTTCCCGTTGATTCTTACGCGATAACAACTGTAAGTAGAATTTTTAATAGCCGTAGGCAATTCTACAGAAACGGTTTCGCCGCTAAGTTCAACGGTTTGCCTATCCTTATAGAACTTTAAGCCTTCTATAGGCGGCAAAATCTTGTCATAACCAAAACTTGTGTAATCTGCCGCATAAATTACAGAGTTTACATAGGTAGTAGTATATCCGCCATAATAGCCATCAGAGGCTATTTTACCGAGGGCAATGCCTTTAGCATCGAGAACGAAGTTTTTAAACGTACAACTTCTAGCTTGACCATCTGCTAAATTTCCGCTATTCGTTAAATCTTTAGTAGCCTTTTTAACGGTAACGTTAACGTTTTCAACTGTAGTGCCGTACATCCAATATGCGAATATCGCGCCACTAGTCCAGTCTTCTATATTGATATTAAGGTTTTTAATAGTAGCGTTATATAGCGAACCGAAAATACCAGCGCTGTTAAGATTAACGTTTTTAAGGGTGTAACCGTTACCGTCTAACGTGCCGGCAAAGCCATAGAAATTATCGGTTGATTTCCAACCGTCAGTCGCGTTACCAACGTCAAAAGTGCCGGTATAGTAAGTGCCGCCCATCGTATGTCCATAAACGCCGCTACCGGTTATATCGTTACCTAAAACGTAATATTCGCCGACGCCTACGTTTTTACCCGCGTTTCCTGTATGATATTGAACGTTATGAAGTAAAGTTGCCCAATCTGTAATAACCTTAGTTGCGTAAGCAAAGGTGGTTTTAAGCTTAAAGCTTACACCTTTATTTTTAAGCGTAATAACGGCGGGATATTGCCCGTAAACGCTACCAACGGCGGTTGCTATATCGCTCATGCTTACGTCGGTTGCACTTGCGCCAAGGCTTACGTTGTTAACGGTTATATCGGTTACGGTGCAACCGTTAAAGCTTTGGGGCAAATCGAAATTATAAGAAGTAGCGCCCGAATCCGTTCCTACCGCCTGACCTTTTATTGCGTCTGCGGAGGTAAAGGTTAAACCCGCGGGGGCACTTTCGTGATCTCTCGTTCCTTTAATATACTTTTTTGCGTAAATAGCACAATCCGTATACGTGCTTGACCCAATACCATGCCAACCTTTGCTTGTTAAATATTTAAGCGAGCTACCCTCTGCGTGAACCACGAAGTTAGTAAAAGTGCAAGCATTAGCTTGGTTGTGAGCAATAAATCCGACTTCTACGTTATCGGTATTATCGATAACTTCGTTAATTACAACTACGACGTTGTTTACGATAGCATTTTTTATATCATAGCCGAAAAGCGAAGAACTTTTATACGAATCGATACTTATGCCGAGGTTTTTAACCGTGCCGCCTTGAATGCCGCCGAAAAGCCCGTCCCAACCGGAAGTTTCAACGCCGGTTAAGGCATAACCTCTACCGTCTAACGTGCCGGCAAAGCCGTAAGAAGAATTGTTTGTAGCTACGTAATCAGTACCGCCGTAAACGTGCTTAGAAGCATCGCCTACTTCTATATCCGAACCTAAAACGTAATATTCGCCCGCACCTAAGTTTGCGCCGACGTCATTGCCGTTTTTAACTTTGTGATATTGAACTTTGTGAAGAAGCGTGTCACGATCGGTTATAACTTCGGTTATAACGGTTACGGGAACGGTTATTTCGTGCTCTAAATTAAATTCGTCGGCTACGATAACCTTAACGTCGCCCTCGCCGTGAGCAACTCCGCCTATATCGGATAAATCGAGATTAGCTAAAGTGTTGCCTAGGCTTACGCCATTATATTCAACGCTAACAACGCTAAAATATTCGCTAATGCCGTCTAAAGAAATAGAGTTTTTAGCCGAGCTTTCGGGCCCGACGATTAAATCTTGGCGGGTGCTTGAAGTTAGCGCGGTGTTAAACGAACGGGTGTATTTAACGGTTATTTGAGTTTTGTTTTCGTTATAAACCACGTATTCGGTAGCGTCGCTATCTTTAACGGCACCGTCGAACGCGCTATCTACGCCGCTAAAATCGGGGGCGGTAATTTTGGTTAACCCGGTGCCGCTAAACGTTGCGATTTGGGTTAAGGTTTCGCTTTTAATAAGCGTTTCCGTTCCTAAATTATCGCCGTAAAGTTCGTATTTAACGGTGTAAGGAATGCTTTTGCCCGCAAACGGTGCAAAATAGTTGGTTATTAAGGCAGCGGAGTTTTCGTCGTTATTTTCAACGGCTAATTGCGCCACGTAAAGCATAGAACGCGCGTGGTTTTCAACTTTATTATCTTCGTAAGAAGCTAAAACTACGTTTTCGCCCGCTTTTATATAAGCTACGCCGATATACGTGCGGGGAACGTTGTTTTGTTGAATGCCTACTAGCGAAGCGCTTATAGAAACGCTAGACTCACCCTCCGTAATAGCGGGGCTTTCGGTATAAGCTAAGTGCTTTTTGGTGCACGCGTCGCTATGCGTGGGAGCTTCGAAACAATATACCGCGCTATCGCCAAAAAGGTTTGCGGCGGTTATTTCGTAACCCTCGGTTACGTAATCCGCAGGCATAATTATAAAGCCGTAAGTTACGCCGCTAAGAGTGTTTAAACTTGCATAGTCGCTATTAGAAAGCGTTGCTTTGAATTTTAACCCGGTGCGGGGTTCTGCGTTTTCAGAAACGTAAACAGCCGCGCCGTTTACCATGCTAAAACTAGAAGTTGCGCCGGCTAAAGTTACAACCTCGTCTGCACGAACGGTGTTTTTTACCGCGCCGCTTACGCTAACGCCTAAAACGAGTGCTATAGTTGCTAAAAGTAGGGTTTTAATTTTTTTCATTATTACTTCCCCCACCATTCCGTCGTGCTGCCGGTGTTGTA
>CAYZWD010000157.1:0-3137 GCA_964482115.1 uncultured Acidiphilium sp.
GATTTGCAACGGCTGGAAGAAAGTAAAGCCGCAATGCGCCGCGATAGCGACGAATATTCCGCCGCCGCTCAAGCCGCAGCCGAAGCGGCCGAAAACGTTGAAAACGCCGAAAACGCCGAAAACGCCGAAAACGCGAAAAACGCCGCAAACGCGGAGCGTGCCGAAAACGGAAAAACCGACGAAATGAGCGATAAAAACGCCGAAACCGCGCAAGATAAATAAAAAATGGCTGAAAAAAGCGAACTTTTCGGCGCGATAGCCGATTTTTATCAATCTTCTATGAACGCCTCGTGCGATTACGCGGGTTGGGCTAACTACGTGGTTAGCCGAATACGCGAATATTCCCGCGGCAAAACGGGGCTAGACGTAGCTTGCGGCAGCGGGCAGTTTACCCGCGCTTTAAAAAAGGCGGGGTTCAACGTAAGCGGGGTAGATATATCCGAGCAGATGCTTGCGGCGGCGCAAAGCGAAAGCGCTAAGCAGCGGCTGGTTATTCCGTATATTTTAGGCGATATAACTAAACTGAAAGTTAATTCTAAGGTAGATTTTATAACCGCCGTAAACGACGGGTTTAACTATTTAAGCCAAGCGGAGCTAAAAAAAGGCTTTGCCCGCATGAACGCGTGTTTAAAGCGCGGCGGCGTTTTTATGTTCGACGTGTCTAGCGAATACAAGCTGAAAACCGTTATTGCAAACAACACTTTTTTCGAGGACGAGCCCGATTATTCGTATATTTGGGCTAACGAGCTTTTTACCGACCGCGTTGAAATGAGTATGAGCGTGTTTTTGCGCCGAGGCGAGCATTATATAAAGCGCGAGGCTGAAAAAACCGAGTATATTCACACCGAGCAAGCCGTAACGGAGGCGTTAACGGCAAGCGGCTTTACGGTAGCGGTAATCGAGGGTGAAAACGGCGAAAAAAAGCACGAAAAAAGCGAGCGACTTAATTTTATAGCTATAAAGCAATAATTTTTAGGCAACTGAACAAATAAAAAAAAATTAAAAAAACTAATCAAAATAAAGCTTAATATCAAGGAATATTTATGGACGTATTATACAAAGGCGTAGCCTTTAACGGCAAAATATCCGTAACCGTAATAGACGCCACCGAAATGGTAAACGAGGCAATAAAAACTCATTCGCTTTCGCCGTTAGCGGCGGCGGCGTTGGGGCGCACGCTGGTGGCGGGTGCGTTTATGTGCTCAACTCTCAAAAACGACGACGACCGTTTATCCGTAACCTTAAACGGCAACGGCGTAGGCGGGCAAATAGTGGTGGCGGGCAACGCCAAGCTCGAAATGCGCGGATATATAGATAATCCGCAGTGCGAACTTCCCCTAAACGCTCAAGGCAAGTTAGACGTAGCCGGTTGCGTGGGTAAGGGCAGGTTAAGCGTCGTGAAAAGCATGGGGCTTAAAGAACCTTACACGGGCAGTTGCCGCATAGATAGCGGCGAAATAGCCGAGGACTTCGCAAAATATTTTACTTATTCAGAACAGCAACCCACGGGCATAGCGCTCGGAGTAAAAATAGGGGTAGACTATAAATGCGTGGGCGCGGGCGGCGTTATAATGCAACCGATGCCGGACGCTGACGAGCAAAGCTTGTTTATGGCGGAAGAGTTTTTATCGCGTTTATCCAACGTTTCAACTATGATCGAACAAGACGGCGCCGAAAAAATAGTGCAAGACAATTTACCCGACTACGTTTACGAAAAAAGCGTGCCGGTGTATAAATGCCTTTGTTCTAAAGAGTATATCGACTCGGTTCTTTTAACTTTGGGCGAGGCGGAACTTTACGATACGATTGAAAAACAAGGCAAAATAGAGGTTGCGTGCCATTTTTGCAATAAGAAATACGTTTACGCCCGCGCGGACGTAGATGAACTATTAAGCAAAGCGCGCTAAAACCGAGTTAACTATACGGAGCATACTATATTGAAAAAAACCACTAAAAACGCAACGGACGGATCAAATACACTCGGTGCGGAAAACGTGTTGAGTTTTAATAAAGAGGCAGCCAATTTAAACGCCGTAGCTGAAAAAATGTTTGCCGACGGCAACGAGCTTGCCGCCGTCGATCTTTGTTACGAATGCGAAAAAAACGGCAAGTTAACCCCGTCGCTTTACGCGTGCATGGCAGAAAGCTTGTTCAACTATCGTTTATATTCGCGCGCGGCGGATTGTTGGTTTAAATATTTAAATCTCGTAACCGAAAAAAGTTTTATAAGGGCGTATAACGGGCTGGGCGCGTGTTATCAGATGGGCGAAATTCCGCAAATAGCGGCGTATTATTACAACATGCAACTGCAAAGCGAAAACGACCGCGAACTCCTCTACGATGACTATATGTACGACCTTTTTTACGGCGCGACCAACTCCGACGACGATGACGGAATAGGCGAAATTTTGGCTAAAATTATCGATCCCGATTACGATTCCGACGAGCCCGACTATAGTTTAAACGATTGCGATTCCGATTACGATTCAGCTTACGGTTCCGAATACGGCGCGGAAGACGATTACGATTCGTCGTTAGATTTCAAACGCAAGCCCTCCCCCGAATACGAGCCGTTCACCGTAGTCGATAAAGAGCCTAAAGCCAAAAAGGACGAATGGCGCAATCTTTATTATTTAGGCAGGCGCGGCATATACGAAAAACCCGTTACAGCCGAAAACGTGCTGTCTTTTATTCCCGAAGATTCGCCTTATTACGTAGACGCGTGTTACTACCGCGCGATAGCCGCTTTAAACGCAAAAATTTTCGACGTAGCGTTAGAATTGTTCGCTATGCCCGCCGTAAAAAGCAAGCATATCGATTCGGTAGCTTATCTTTTCGGGGTTAAATTTTTGCTAGGCGATTGGAACGAAAGCGATAAAGCCGCGTTTTTTACGTTAAAAGGCTCCGGGTGTTCGGTGTTTAAAGTTTTATCGCACTTCGTAAACGACTATAATTCGCAAGGCGAGTTCGATAAGGCTTACGAGCTTGCCGTTATCATGCAAGAGGTTGCCCCGAACGACGCCCCCGTTTTCAGGCTGGTGGCGGCTTGCGCTTTCAACGCGGGCAAATACGAACTTGCCTCCGAGTATTTTTATAAATATTACGCTTTAACGCGCAATCCGTGCGCCGGGTATTAT
>CAYZWD010000158.1:0-3133 GCA_964482115.1 uncultured Acidiphilium sp.
GAGATTAGTCGATTAAAATTTTAAAAACGCTTATAAACAGCGCGTTATCTATAGAAAGTTTGCCGCTTTTAAACGCCTCGTCGAAGCTTTCGAACGCGCAAATAGTGTTTTTTAGCTTGCGCGCGCCTATTTTTTTTGCTTGAGCCATACTTTTAGTTACGGCGTATTCTTTTATGCCGAACGATTTAGCAAGCTCGCCCGCACTTTTATCCGAAACGGCGCAAAAAAACAATCTGCGAAAATAATAATAAACCGAAGAATAGAACTTTTGCGGGTCGGCGTTTTTCTTGAGCATATCGTTTAAAATATCCAGAGCCTCGTCGATTTTCTTTTGCGCGAGCTTATCCGTCATTTCGTAAATGCGGTAATCGAAATCGCGGGTAACCAGCCGTTCGATATCGGCGGCGGTAACTTCTTTGCTATCGAAGCAATATGCGGCAAGCTTTTGCACTTCGCCGCAAACGCGAGTCATATCGTTCAAGCAATATTCAGCCAAAAGTGCGGCGTTACCGTCCGAAATAGCCACCCCCTCGCGTTTTAAACTAACGCGCACGTAACGCGCTATAACCGCGGGGCTAGCCTTAGAACAATCCACCACCGTTGCGCACGGCAATTTTTTTAACGCCTCGCACGCGGAAACGTTAACTATTACCGCGACCGAAAAATCGGGCGGATTATTGAACACGTCGAACCGCTTGGTTTTAAGCTCTGCCGCCGTAGGAGAATAATCTCGCACTAAAACTACTCTTTTTTCGGCTAAAAAGGGGTATTGCACCAGCGCCTCGGTTAACAGTTCGGGGTTAGATTTAACCGCTTGCCCTTCTAGCGAACAAAAATCTATATCGCTGCCGTTTAAGCACCTTTGCTTTATATCTCGCACGGCAAGCTCGCGAAGATAGGCGTCGTCGCCCTCTATCAAATAAAGCGGGCTTACGCTATCGCTTAGCGCTTTTTTTAACTCCTCTATTCTCATATTTTACCTTTTAAGTTAAGTTATTTTGTATTAAAACCGCAAACAAAAATCCCGCGGCAAAGCACGTTATCAGTTTGAGTTTTTTGCGCGCGGGCAAGTTGGTTACGTCTGAATAAGTAACCAGCGCCGCGTAATAAAACACCGCCGAAACCCCGAACGCGAACGGTAGCGCGAATTTTTGCGCGTCTAGCGCGACTAAAACCGCCGTTATCGCAGAAAGCGCGTTATCGGGCAAAAAGGCTATTGCAGAAAGTACCCCGCCGTTTAACCCTAGCGCGTAAAGCGGCAAAGAAATTATCGCTATAACCGCGAACGCTTGATATAAAAGCGACAACAGCGGCAATAAAAGTAAATTAGCGAAAGTGGAGATAAGCGATATATAGCCGCACATGTTCGTAAGAATGGGCAACGTTGCCAGCTGAGCCGCAAGCGTTACGGAAAGACTTTCGCCCGCCTTGCCCAAAACGGTTGCACCGCGTTTTAAAGGCGGCGCGAGCAAGATAATTCCGCCCACCGCGGCGAACGATAAAAGCCAGCCCGTGCCGAATATACAAAACGGATTTATCATGGCTAAAATAACGGCGGCTAACGCTAAGGCGGAAAGCTTATCGTGCTTAAAGCCTAAAAGTTCGCCTAACGTTATTACTGCAAGCATGGTAAACGCGCGCAGCGCCGAAGAAGAAAACCCGCACACTCCCGCATAAAAAAGCGTGGGTATCAGCACCAAAGCGCACTTTTTAGCGCCGCTTAGCTTAAACGCCTTTGCCAAAAACGAAAACAGCGACGAAAACAAACCTATATGTAAGCCCGAAACGGCAAAAACGTGAGCGATTCCGCTAAGCCTAAAAGCGTTTAACACTTCTTGCTCGGTAAACGAAGTATCGCCGGTAAGCATAGCCAAAACCACGCCGTAATTTTCTTTACTGACGGCGCGGCGCAAATATCCGCTCACGTACTCGCGCGAAGCTTCAAAAACGTTAAGACTACTGCCCATAACCGTGATATAATCGTCCGAACCCAGAACCGCCGTATAATAAACGCCGCTTGCGACGTTATTGCCTAAGCTAGCGCCCTCGTAATAATCGATAGCGCGCGAAAAATCCGCGTTTACGCAAACCGTATCGTACCGAGCGGGCAATTTTTTAAGCGCGGCGGAAGAATAAACGTAAACCTTAGCAACCCCGCCTGACTTTTTGCCGCCGAACGAAACGCCGTCTAGCGTTAAAACCGCAAAATTTTCGTAAGAGGCAACCTTTTGTACCCGCGCATAAACGGGAACGCCGCTATTAATTTGCGGGCAGGTAGCAAAGCTAAAAAAGCTTATGCCCGCGCGGAGAATTCCGCAAGCGAACAGCACCGCGAAAACTATAGAACACACTCTGCCGCGCCCGCTTTCAAACTTATTAAGCAACAATAAAACCAACGCCGCCACTGCAAAAATTGCGGATATCAGCAAAACGAAACCGTAGCAAAAACCGATATAGCACGCCAAAATTCCCGCGGCAAGCCCTACTCCGCCCGCCAAAAACGGGCGAGAATTAAACAGCGACTTAACCGCCCCGTTAGGCAACGGTAATTTTTGCGGCTTTACGATTTTTATATAATCGGCGGGTTCGCGGGCTGTATCGGTTTCGTTTAAATAAGGTTCAGCCTCACAAACCGAACCGCATATATAACCATGCCCTTCGTTTTTTAACTTCATCATAAGTGAAAAACGCGCGGAATGCGCAAAAAAATTAAAGTTTATGCCAAAATAATTAGTGTTTACGCCAAAAAAAGTTTACGCTAAAGTTCAATTAATTTTGTTTTTTAAAAAATTACGCTAAAATTTAGCGCCCTTAAAAAATGATGCAAAAATAACTTGCATTCGAATTAAACGCATGTTATAATATAAATGAAAAAGCGCAAAAGTTAGTTAACGCGTTAAGCCTGCAGTGTTCGAGGTAGAGTCAAAGTTAATCCACATTTAAAAAACGGGAGCTTGTTAAATTCGGCGATATGCAAAGCCTGCGGTCATTGTCTTTGAGCAGACCTATAGAGCAGGAAGTCAGAGTCGCCGTGCGCGGCACCCACCTGCATTTCCGCGGGTTATAAATTTACTCTATACGGCACAGGCGGGTTTTAATTTTTATCCGCGTTTTAACGGTTCAAATTTTTAAC